>JABURN010000241.1 GCA_014762585.1 Methylophaga sp. | reverse complement strand
AAGAGACAGAGCTTATGGTTACTGGGCCGGTTTACGGTCTGGTTCGCCGCAATGTTGCCGTGGTGGCTGGTTATTGTCGTTGACAGCAGCTTTTTGCTGACTGCTGCCTGGCTGTTAGCGCGGCTTTTAATTAAAAAGCAGCAGCGTCGTAACTATTTTGCCGTTGGCGCGTTGTTGTTACTGACTGCGGATAATCTGGTATTTCATTTCGCTGTGGCAGCCGGTCATTTCCAGGTAGCGACTCAGTCGCTACACAGTGTGATTTTACTGATTACCCTGTTAATGACAGTCATCGGTGGCCGGGTGATTCCGATGTTTACCGGCAATACCACCCAGATTCCCCCGAGACCACGGATTGAGGTACTGGATAAAGCCGGTCTTGGTCTTTTATGGGCACTGGTCGCTATTTACATTTTCCAGTTACAGGCTTATCTGGCTGACAGTCTGCTGGCAGTATTGTTTGCGATTACAGCACTTTTTATCGCTGCCCGCTGCGCCCTCTGGCGTCCCTTATCGACTTTCAGACATGCCCTGTTATGGTCACTGCATCTGAGTTACTGGTTTATCCCACTGGGTCTGTTTTTAATAGCCAGTCACTATGCCGGCCTGGCAATCAGCTTGAGCACCGCTTTACACGCACTCACTGTGGGCGCGATGGGCGGACTGATTCTGAGTATGATATCCCGCGTTTCGCTGGGTCATACCGGCCGGCCTATAACTGCTGTGCCGGTGATCAGGCTGGCGCTGGGATTGATACTGCTGGCCGCATTAACGCGTGTCGGGCTGGTGATATTAGCGCCCTCGCTCAGTCTCTGGGCCTGGTGGCTGAGCATGGCATTCTGGAGTCTGGCTTATGGCATTTTCCTGTATCGCTATACCCCAATTCTGATCGCACCCAGAGCAGATAGCTAGTGGAACCGGACAAAGTCCGGTTCCTCTTGATTAGCTAATTTAAGGGATTTCAGCCAATCTCCGCTGCATCTCCTCTGCAGTTGGACGCAACTGAGGCAGCCCTTTCTGCTTACGACGCTGTCCCAGAAAATACAGGATTGGCGCAGCAATAAAGACCGATGAACTGGTACCAATCACGATGCCAAATACCATCGGCAAGGCAAAACTGGCCACCGCCGAACCGCCGGCGATCCCCATCGGTAATAAAGCCAGCAAAGTTGTGACTGAGGTGAATACCGTCCGTGTCAGCGTGGATGAAATGGATTCGTTCATCAACGTCATCATTGGCTTATCCGGGTTGGCACGCAGATTCTCCCGGATGCGATCAAACACCACCACCTTGTCGTTGACCGAATAACCAATCAAAGCAAGCAAGGCCGCGACTGCTGTCAGGTTGAACTCCACCCCGGTCAGCGCAAAAAAACCGATAGTTTTGGTCAAATCCAAAGCAATAGTCAGAGTGGCCGCAACGGCAAAATGAGACTCAAAGCGAATCGCCAGATAAGCCAGCATGCCGAATCCAGCCAGCAAAATGGCAAGAATCGTATCATCGGCAAAGCCGCTGCTGACCATGGGTCCGACCATATCCACTTTGGGAAACGCAGCATCAGGCTGCACGCTCTGAACCGCTGTTTTCAAGGCATCGACTTGTGCCGCTGTCGCTGCCGGGGCCTGATTTTCGGCCGGCAATCGGACCAGAAACTCACCCTGCGCTGCGGACTCCTGAATCGAGGCCTGCGCCATAGCATGGTTTTGCAGTGTAGCGCGTAAGTCTTCCACTGAGAGCTGACTGGCGTGAACTTCAACCAGCGTGCCACCGGTAAAATCAACACCGTATTTCAGACCCGGCTGAAAAAACAGCACAATGGCAGCGAGGGACAATAAAGCCGATGCAGTGAGCCCCACAAACCGTCCCCGCAGGAAATCCAGCGAGCGGCTGCTGAGTTTATCAAGCAAAGCAAAACCATTAATCTCAAGAGGTTTTTTCTCACGGCCTTTGATTGACCACTCCATCAACAAACGGGTGACGGCAATCGCGGTAAACATCGAGGTCAACAGACCGACACCAATCGTCACCGCAAATCCCTGTACCGGCCCGCTGCCAAACATGAACAGCAGACTGACCGCAATCAGCGTCGTCAGGTTAGAATCGAGAATCGTGGTGTAAGCTTTGTCAAAGCCTTGATGAAGGGCTTTCCAGGCTGATTTACCATTTCTGGATTCCTCGCGGATCCGCTCGTTAATCAGAATATTGGCATCAACCGCCATCCCCAGGGTCAGAATGATGCCGGCAATGCCCGGCAGGGTTAAGGTGGCACCCAGCAGACTCAATATGCCAAACACCAGCCCCATATTGATAGCAAGACTGACGCAGGCGATGAAGCCCCAGCGGCCGTAAATACCCATCATGAATAAAATAACCAGGGCCGCGCCAAATAGGCCGGTGGTCAGCCCCATGGCAATGGCATCACTGCCGAGATCAGGGCCGACACTACGCTCTTCCATTACCAGGAGTGGCACTGGCAAAGCGCCGGCGCGAAGCAGCAAGGCCAATTCCGCCGCTTCCTGAGTACTGAAGCTACCGCTGATTTCGCCACTACCGGCAGGAATTTCACTTCTAATTACCGGCGCGGTAATGACTTTGTCATCAAGTACGATAGCGAGTGGCCGACCGATATTGTCACGAGTCATCTTGCCAAACAGTTTGGCGCCTTCATTATCGAGTTTGAAAGTCACCACCGGTTCACCACTGTCCGGATTAAAGCTGGCCTGCGCATCACGGATATGCTGGCCTTCCATTGCAATCCGTTTTTCCAGTCTGAACTGTTGTTGGCCGTCCCGTGCTGGAAGAGACAGGATGCCCTCTTCCCCGCCACCCTGGGCATCCCAATGAAAGCTCATCTTGGCTGTGGTGCCGAGCAGCTTACGAATCTCAGTGGGATCGGCGACCCCGGGCATTTGAACCAGGATGCCAGCATCGCCTTGACGGGTAATACTGGGATCGACCAGACCGCTCTCATCCAGACGCTTCCTGACCACTTCCAGACTACGCTCAACGGCATCAGCCAACACGGCTTCTGTCCAGCCTTTGTCTAGAGTGACTTGAATACCAGTAAGCTGGTTTTCAACATTAAAACGTCGGCTACCGGTCTGACTGTCACGGGCTAAAGATTCGGCAATGGCCTGAGCTTGCTGTACGGAGTCCTGACTTCTTAATGTTAAATCCAGACCGTCAGCTGTGATGACAGGTTGCTTGTAATAGATACCCGCTTCACGAAGTCGATCGGTCAGTTCATCGGCGACTGACTGGTATTGCTCGTTGATAAGTGCCTGACTGTCCGCTTCCAGCAAAAGATGGGAACCGCCCTGAAGATCGAGTCCCAGAGACACACTGTTCTTGCTGTACCAGGCCGGTAATGCACCGGCGATTCTGTCAGGCAAAAGATTGGGGAGCGCGCTCATTAAACCGAGCACGATTAATAGGCCATAAACAATGGCCCGCATAGATAAAGATTTCATGCTAATCCTCAAAATAGAGTGAATATGTGCGAAGCCAGTAGAATCTGGCGGCGCCATGGATTTCGGGATTAGCGCAGAGGTGGTGCTCTTAAATGAGGGCGAAGAAAACGATTGGCACTGGCTTTAGCAGATAAATACTGAGCCAGAGAAGACAGTGATGAATGAAAATAGAAAGGTGAAAGCCAGACAGAAACCAGCGCATGCCAGTCAGGTGGGTCAATATCCACGGACGACTGCCCGGACTGCTCTGTTTTAAGCCCCAGCCTCAGACCATTATCATGCAGTGCTATCTGAGTATCGAGATGGGATACAAGGCCCGTCTCAGAATGGTTATTGGCCGAATTGAAATAGGCAGCAACCGGCAATAAAGCCATCAAAAAGGCAAAACTCAGGATCCACAGCCGGGCAGCTATGTGATGAGTTAACAATCTCTGTTGCTGGAGATACATCCGAGTTCTCTGAATCAAACCGCAGTCATCTGCGTATTGCTAATATACAGGATTTAATTCATGACCAGCGTCATTTTTCTGCCTGTGATGACCGGCTTTTAATCCTGATAAATCAGAACCAGAACCGTACCCCGGCAACAAAGCTTGTTGTGCTGTCTTCACCGCCTTCACTCTCAGCCAGATCTCTGGTGTCACCAAACAATTGTGTGGCTGTAACGCCGATGTAGGGGGCAAACTCACGACTCAGGTGATAACGCAAGCGTAGCCCGGCGGTGATGCCTGTCAGTCCTTCTGCCTGCTCGAATTCCTCTGCGTCGGAAAAAGCAAAACTGGTCTCTCCCCTCGCCTGCAGGATCAGCTTTTGTGTCAGGCGCCAGTCATATTCTGCTTCCAGATCAAGCCAGGTGTCACCTTCATCACTGAGACTAAGATTAGTGTCGATTTCGAACCAGTAAGGTGCCAGTCCCTGAAAACCAATGATGCCGTAGTAACGCTCGTGCTTGTCACCGGCGCCGAAACTGGTCTGGGTACCGATACCGGTTTGCAGGTCCCAGAAAGGACTGATTCGACGGCTGTACTGTAAGTCGAGATTTTCTATTTCACCACTGTGCTCATCATCATATTTGCCTTCCGTTTCCAGCCAGAAGCGATTCAAATCCTTGCCATACCAGGCCTGCGCATCCCAGAGCAGTTGTTCTTTGCCCTCGATACTTTGTATTTCGAAACGGTCGAACAGGACCTGGCCATAGGCCATATCATCATGAATGGGTTTAGGCCAGCTGGGATCGGCCTGCAGGCCGATGCCGTCAGCCAGCGTCTGGTTTGTCCCCACTATCAGGGCCAGCGAAAACATCGTTGTTAAGGTTCTGGATAATGGCATGAATGACTCCTAGGCCACCGAAACGACACGGAACATGCCGGCTTTCATGTGATACATCAGATGACAGTGGAATGCCCAGTCTCCGAAGGCATCGGCGGTAATCAGGGACGACACCCGCTCACCTGGTTTGACGATAATGGTGTGTTTTCTGGGCCTCAGGTCACCATGACCGTTTTCCAGTTCCATCCACATCCCGTGCAGGTGGATCGGATGATCCATCATGGTGTCATTCACCAAAGTCAGTCTCAGGCGCTCGTCTTTATAGAATCGAATGGGGCCATCCACTTCCGAGAACTTTTTGCCGTCAAAAGACCACATGTAGCGTTCCATGCTACCAGTCAGATGCAGTTCAATTTCCCGCGCCGGCGGTCTTTTATCGGGCCAGCCATCATGGCTTTTCAATTGCGAATAGGTCAGCACCCGATGATCCACATGCTCAAAACCGACACCGGGATCATCGAGCCTGGAGGTAGGTCTATCCACTACCATGGCGGCGCCAGGTCCATGATTATCAGGCCCGTGGGAAACGGTTTCTACTGTGTCCTCAGCAGCCATCTGATGTGCATGGTGTTCTCCATGATCCATCTGCATGTCATCTTCACTGCTGTCCATCGCCATTTGACCATGCATATCATGACCGGCTCCCATTGCTTCCATGCCCCTTTCAACTCGGGGATACAGGTCAGGAATCGGTGCTGTCAGACCGGGACGCGACGCCAGCGTGGCGCTCACAAAACCACTGCGGTCCTGTGACTGGGCAAAGAGGGTGTAGGCCTCATCCACAGGCTCTACAATCACATCATAGGTTTCGGCCACGCCGATACGAAACTCATCGGTTTTTACCGGCTGAACCGGTTGCCCATCAGCAGCGACAACTGTCATTTCGAGGCCGGGTATTTTCAGGTCAAAAAATGTCATGGCTGAGGCATTGATCACCCTCAATCGGACTTTCTCACCCGGATTAAACAGCCCGGTCCAGTTACCCGCAGTCGCCTTACCGTTAATCAGATAGGTGTATTCACTGCCGGTCACATCCAGGATATCGCGCGGGCTCATGCGCATCTGCCCCCACATCGCCGATTTTTGCCAGGCTGCCTGCCAGCCCATTTTTTCAACATCATCAAAAAAGTCAGCAACGGTACGGTGATTGTAGTTGTAGTACCCCTCCGCCACTTTCAGCTTGCGCATCACATCGGCCGGGCTATCGAAAGTCCAGTCGGAAAGCAGAATCACATAATCACGATCAACGCTGATGTCATCACCCTGTTCCGGCTCGATGACCAGGGGGCCGTAATGACCTAACTGTTCCTGCATACCGGAATGACTGTGATACCAGTAAGTGCCGTTTTGCACGACCGGAAACCGATACTCAAAGGTTTCACCGGGTTTGATCCCAGCAAAGGAAATACCGGGGACACCGTCCATCTGGTAAGGCAGTAAAATACCGTGCCAGTGAATCGAAGTATCGACATCGAGCTCGTTTTTAACCCGTAAAACGGCTTCTCTACCCTCTTTGAGCTTGAGCAGCGGCGCCGGGATAGTGCCGTTGATGGTGATCGCCTGTGCGCTGAACTGACCGTCAATCTCCAGTGGTGTTCGGGCAATATTAAAGTCAAAAATATCAGCATTACCCTCTGCCCGCCCCGGAACCAAAGGCGTGAGCGACTGTTTGGCCATGGCCGGCATTAGAGGATAAACAGCACTCAACAATCCTGCAGATGCCAGTGCCTGTAATATTTGCCGTCTTTGCTTGTTATGATGTTGTGTCATAGTTATGTGCTTTTATGTTGATAACGCCAAGCTAGCAAACAACAGCTTTCAGCAAGGTGACGCCAACATGACAAAAATGTCATCTTGGCTTCATCAAGCTGTCAGACTCGCACTGGCAGGCTAACTGGATTTGGAACCTTTATGCGCCTGTTGATCATTGAAGATGACGAGAAAACTGGTCGATATCTGACGCAGGGTCTGACCGAGGCTTCTTTTGTCGTCAGCTGGGTTCGTCATGGCATCGATGGATTACACGAACAGGCCAGTACCCCTTTTGATTTGGTGATTCTAGACAGAATGCTGCCGGACATGGATGGCTTGCAGGTACTTAAGCAGATACAGGCGCAGGGAACGGCACCTGTCTCTTCTACAACTCT
>JABURN010000198.1 GCA_014762585.1 Methylophaga sp. | reverse complement strand
TACGACTACTTCCTGACCCAGTTCAGCGAAATACTGCACCAGGTTGTAGGTGAAGGAGTCGTAGTTATCGATCATTAACAGCATATAAATGTCCCGGCTCAGCTTTCTGCATGCGGATCGGCTTCAAGACCGGCTTCCGCCATGGCAACAGCGCGGAAAATCGCTCTTGCCTTGTTCATGGTTTCTTTCCATTCCAGTTCCGGAATCGAATCATAGACGATACCGGCACCGGCCTGAATATGCAGGGTATTATCCTTGATTACAGCAGTGCGAATGGCAATTGCCGTATCCATATTGCCGGACCAGGACAAGTAACCGACCGCACCGGCATAGACGCCGCGTTTGACCGGCTCGAACTCATCAATGATTTCCATGGCCCGGACCTTGGGTGCACCACTGACGGTGCCAGCCGGGAATGTCGCACGTAATGCGTCGATGGCAGACATACCGTCAAGCACTTTGCCGGTGACATTGGAAACAATATGCATGACGTGAGAGTAGCGCTCGATCACCATTTTATCGGTGAGCTCAACCGTGCCGGTCTGACTGACTCGGCCGATATCATTTCGACCCAGGTCAATCAGCATCAGATGCTCGGCGAGTTCTTTGGGATCAGCGAGCAGCTCCTGTTCCAGCGCAATATCCTCCTCTTCGGTCTTGCCACGACGGCGGGTGCCGGCGATGGGTCTGACCGTGACTTCCTGATCTTCCATCCTCACCAGAATTTCCGGTGAAGAGCCGACTACGTGGAAGTCTTTCAGATTGAGGTAATACATATAGGGTGAAGGGTTGAGCGTACGCAAAGCGCGGTACATATCTACCGGTTGTGCGGCAAATGGGATCGACAGTCGCTGGGACAGGACCACCTGCATGATGTCACCATCATTGATGTACTGCTTGGCTTTTTCCACCGCATCTATAAAGCCGTCGTGGGTAAAACCGGAGACAAAGTCTTCTTCATTGACCCTGCGGCGTACACCCTGACCCTGAAACTTGGGCGTAGTGTTTCGCAGTGTCTTAACCAGATTGTCCAGCCGTGCCTGAGCGCGTTCATAGGCTTTGTCCTGTGACGGATCGGCATGAACTATCAGGTAGAGTCGGCCACTGAGATTATCAAACACCACCAGTTCATCCGATACCATCAGCATAATATCGGGGCAACCGAGCGGATCCGGGGCCGGTGAATCACCCAGACGGGTTTCAACATATCGGACGGTGTCATAGCCGAAATAACCGACCAGGCCACCATTGAACTTGGGCAGATGACCCACTTCAGGCACTTTATAGCGCTGCTGGAATTGTTCCACCCAGCCGAGCGGATCGTCGCTTTTGTCGGTTTCGATGATATCGCCGCGATGCTCAACACTGATATCAAAGCCGTGAATGCGAACAACAGTCTCACAGGGCAGGCCGATAATCGAGTAACGACCCCATTTTTCACCACCCTGAACGGATTCAAACAGATAGGAATAGGGCGCATCGGCCAGCTTGAGGTAGGTACTGAGCGGAGTATCGAGATCGGCCAGTACTTCCCGAGCCAGCGGGATACGATTGTAGCCGTCAGCGGCCAGTTGTTCGAATTGTGCCTGTTTCATCGCTTCTTTCTAAAAATAAGCCTTCCAGCTCTGCAAAACTATCTATCACGGCGTCCGGTTCGGCGCTGCGGATATCAGCACCGTGGTTGTAGCCGTAGCTCATACATACAATCCTGAATCCGGCAGCCCGGGCCGCTTTGACATCACTGATGGAGTCACCAATCATCAGCGCTTTGTCACTGCTGACACCGAAAAATTCCGCGCCATACAGCAGCGGAGCCGGATGCGGTTTTTTCTTCGGCAGACTATCGCCGCTTATCACCACATCAAAAAAATGCCGTATTCCCAGAAAATCGAGAATCGGCAGGGTGAATGCTTCAGGTTTGTTAGTCACACAGCCCAGTTTTATCTGATGTGACTGCAGCCACCTGAGGCCGATCTCAACATCCGGGTAGAGATGACTGAGCCGGCAACTGTTGTCTTTATAAAGTGACATGAACAGTGGCGCCGCTTTGTCGTACAGCGCTGGATCCGGCTCACCATCCATGCTGCCAGTGAGAGCACGTTTTATCAGTTTCTCAACACCGTTACCCACCCACAACCTGACCTCGTCTTCAGTGCAGGCCGGACAATTCAGTGTTTCCAGCATGCGGGCTGTGCACCAGGCCAGATCCTGCACGCTGTCGACCAGCGTGCCGTCCAGATCGATTAGAACGGCCTCGGGTAAGGGCAGGGCCATTGAAAGATTAAACGTTGGCTTTAGCCAGTTCCTCACGCAGTGCCGCAATGACGGTTTCGTATTTGTTCGGGTCGCTGTCTTTAGCCGCACCGAATACCGCAGAACCGGCTACAAAAGTACGGGCACCGGCTTCAGCGATTTCACGGATGTTGTCGACGTTGACACCACCATCGATCTCCAGATCGATGTTATAACCGCTTTCGTCAATCATCTTGCGCGCCTGACGCAGTTTATCCAGTGTATGTGGAATGAACTTCTGACCACCGAAACCGGGATTGACTGACATCAGCAGGATGCGATCAACTTTATCCAGCACGTGCTCAGCCAGAGACAGCGGGGTGGCCGGGTTGAATACCAGACCGGTTTTGCAGCCTTCGGCTTTGACCAGTTGCAGGCTACGATCGATGTGCTCTGACGCTTCCGGGTGGAATGTGATGAAAGACGCGCCGGCTTTGGCGAAGTCGGGAACGATACGGTCAACCGGCTTGACCATCAGATGCACGTCAATTTCATGAGTGACACCATGTTTACGCAAGGCATCACAGACCAGCGGACCGATGGTCAGGTTGGGTACATAGTGATTGTCCATCACGTCGAAGTGAACAATGTCGGCACCAGAGGCCAGTACGTTGTCGACTTCTTCACCCAGGCGGGCAAAGTCGGCAGACAGAATAGACGGAGCAATTTTAAATTCAGCCATGTTGTTCTCTCTTAAAACTTTAGGTTTAGAAATGCTGTATAAACCCGATACTTTACCGTATCAGGTCTCTTTTTTCAGCTTTTGAAAAGATTCAGCAGTCATTATACTGAGCAATGCGTAAATAAAAGGTTGGGGCACAGTTTGCAAAACGTTTTTAAAAGCGGTCTTCTGGCGATGCTTATGCTCTCCAGCCAGGCTCTGACAACCGCTGATGATAACGCTGAGATAGCTCAGTCCGAGGCATCCATATTGCGTCAGTCAGGCGTGATCAAGGGTTATCTGACACTGCCGGTGGGCGACACTAGCATTGATGCGACGCTGATCCCTGACCGCTCGGGAGATTCCTTCGGCAAAGTACTGATTTTGCACGATAGTCATGCCGACATAGACAGTCCGGGTATCGTTAATATTTTGAGGGAAGGTCTGCCTGATGCAGGCTGGACCACCATGACAGTGGCACTGTCATACCCTATAGAACCGCAAATTTATCTCTCAGCCAATGCTGCGTCCACTGCAGAACCCACAGTCGCAGCCAGTGAGGCTGCTGCCAGTTTGCCAGAAAAAACTGAGACGACAGAAGAGTCGGTTGAAGACGACAGTATAACGCCAGCGCCTGATAACACAGCCCGGATTGCTGCTGCTCTGGCTTATCTTAATGCGCAACAACCGGGTGTCACCGTGGTTGTCGCTTTGGGTGAAGCGGCTCAATTGACTGATGCGCTGGTCGGGCAGTTAGGCGAACAAAGTGGGCTCGTCTGGGTTCGACCTCAACTTGAGCTGAAGGAATCTCCGCTGATTACCCCCATCCTTGATATTGCGCCGACAATACCTGGCAGGAGCAACCGAGAGGCCACTGCAAGACGGGTGTTTATGCAGCAACAGCAGGTGAGCAGTTATTCACAGCGACTTATCAGCGGGGCAGGCTATCGCTTTTATGGCTTTGAACCGCGAGTTCTCAGCTATGTGCGAGCCTGGCTGTCAAAGCAGTATGTGACCGAGGAACAGAGCTGATGCGGATTTATGGCGACGGTACGTTGATCCATCAGGCCCAGACCGATGAAGGCGTCATCGAAGTGGTCGACAGTGGCGACAGCCGCTCGCTGCATTTTGGAACATTTCCACGCCAAAGCAGCATGCGTATCAGTGACCCGGCGCATCTGGAGTTAAGTTATACCCAGGCGATGATGGGTTGTTTGTTGCTGAATCCTTCACCTCGGCGGGTCCTGGTGATTGGTCTTGGCGGTGGCTCACTGGTCAAGTTTCTTTTGCATCATTTTCCACACTGTCAGATTGATGTTGTGGAATACCGGCGTGATGTGATTGATGTTGCGGAACAGTATTTTGATGTTCCCTTGACCCATCCCCGACTCAACATCATGCAGGGTGATGGTTATTTACATGTGAGCCAGCTGTTTTACGAAACCGATCTCAGTTACGACCTGTTACTGGTCGATGCTTATGATCACAACGGCATGGCCGCCAGTGTCGGTGTGCAGCCGTTTTTCGATGCCTGCGCCGGTATTATGAGCGCCGACGGCGTCATGAGCATCAACCTGTGGGGCAGTGAAAGGACGACTTTCAATACCACCATGCAGCGTATTAATCAGAGCTTTGCAGGCCGTTCGATGCTGTTGCCGGTTGAAAGCAAAGGCAATGTGATTGCACTGGCGACACAGTTTGAGGTCAATCACCGGGATTTAAAGTTGCTGCGGGCAAAAGTGGATGAATGGGAAATGCGTTATCGGATTAACCTGCCTAAGGCCCTGCAGAACCTGATTCGACAGAACCGCAATTTTATCAGCCGACTGTTTGCCTGATGACAGAATCGCTGTTTCTTAACCTGGGTTTACTGCTGGTCACCGGCCTGCTGCTGAGCCTGGTAGCAGCAAGATTTAATCTCCCCAGAATCGCGCTTTATGCCCTTGCTGGCCTGGTTTGGTCTCAGGACTTGCTGGGCGGCGTGTTTGATCTGCAACTGGGAAACTGGTCTGTGGTACTGACGGACACGGCACTGGCGCTGATTGCCTATCTGATTGGCGGTTCGGTGACAGCCAGACAGCTTAAAAGACTGGGTAATACGATTGTGTTTTGTACTGTCGGTGAAGTTCTGGGTGCCGCAACCCTGGTTTTCCTTGGCGTCTGGTTATTCCTGTCCGGAAAGGCCGGGGCTTTGCTGGTCGCTGCAGCACTGGCAGTGTTGGCAGCGAGCACGGCACCGGCAGCCACCGTGGCCGTGATTCATGAATATCGCAGCCGCGGGCCACTCACCACTTCATTGCTTGGCGTGGTCGCGCTTGATGATGCGGTCGGGATTATTTTATTTTCGCTGTTACTGGCGATCACAACGGGTACCAGCATTACCGGAGCGATGTCGATGGCAGCGGTAGAAATAGGCGGTGCCTTGATGCTGGGAATGGTGATGGGCTGGGCCCTGGCCTTTTTTGGTCACCGTGTTCGTAACCCGCATTTCTTCCTCCCCATGGTGTTGAGTGCCATTTTGCTATCTCAGGGACTGGCCGAGATCTGGCATTGCTCGGCGCTGCTGACTGCGATGACATTGGGCTTCGTTGCCCGGGCCACATTTAAATCCGGTGGCGAACGTTTGCTGGCCCCTGTCGAATATCTCGAAGAACTGGTTTTTCTGGTGTTTTTTACCCTCGCTGGTGCGCATTTTGATCTGGATGTGCTGTTAAGTGGTGTTGAACTTGTATTTATCTACGTGGTGGCGAGGGTGCTGGGCAAAATGGCTGGGACCAACCTGGCGGCGCGCTTTATCGCTGCGCCGGAGTCAGTGCGAAAATATATCGGTCTCGGCGTTGTGCCGCAGGCAGGTATCGCCATCGGGCTGGCATTGTCTCTCGTCAACCACCCGGTGTTTGCTGACAGCGGCTTGCTTATCGTTAATGTCATCCTGGCCAGTACCCTGATTTACGAACTGCTGGGCCCGTTTGCGACACGCTATGCCTTACTAAAAGCCGGTGAGATAAGTGGAGAGCAGCGTTATGAGTGAACAGATCATCGAGTCGAGCGTGGCTGACTGGTTACGTCAACATCCCGCCGAACTGGTTTCAATCTCTGCCGAAACGGCACTGATCGATATCGTGAAAACGTTGCTCGAACATGATTCACGGGATGCTTATGTAGTCGAAAATAACCAGGTTAAAGGGCATCTGAGCTTCAATAAGCTGCTGAATCACTTGTTCAGTCACGACCGGCCGGTGCATTCTCATCGTCAACTGTTTGCCCGCGTTGCGGCAGCTACGGCCGGTGAATTGATGGATCCACATTTTGCCTATTGCCGTGAAGATGAAAAAATTAACCAGATTCTGCACAGACAGTTGCAGTGTGATGTCTGTGATTTGGTAGTATTAGCTGCGGATAATGCCCCGGTAGGGGTGATCAAACTGACGGAAGTGGTGCGGGAAAGTCTTCGATGAAAAAATGGTCAGCTTCTGTGCTAATCACAATAGCTTCGCTTGTATGGCAAATGCCGGCATGGGCTACAGGTGATTACGAATTGTTGATCAAGCGTTCAGAACAGCGTTTGATTATTCAGAAAGATGGTAAAGCCGTGCGCAGTTTCCATGTCGCGCTGGGCAGTGGTGGCAGAAGCGGCAAGTTGCAGGAAGGTGACCGCAAAACACCACTGGGTGAGTATCATATCGTTCAGGTCCGTGACAGCGACCGCTTCCATCTGTTTATTCAGCTCGATTATCCCAGTGTCCGTGATGCCATCAACGCGCTGAAAGCCGGCCGCATCAGCAAAGACGAATATCGCGATATTCTGGATGCCCACATCTTCGGCCAGTTACCGCCACAGAACACTTCCCTGGGTGGTGCTATCGGGATTCACGGTATTGGTGAGGAGACCAAGGACAAACTGGAAATCCATCAGCTGGCTAACTGGACACAAGGCTGTATTGCACTTCGCAATAATGAAGTCGAGCAACTCAACAGCTACATCGATAAAGGGACTACCGTCACCATTACCGACTAAAGAGTCGTTAACTTCCTGCTTAAGGTATT
>JABURN010000184.1 GCA_014762585.1 Methylophaga sp. | reverse complement strand
GTGAGGAATATCACTGATAGACTCGCTGACTGAGCGGTAACGCAGCCGGTTCAACCCTGCCTGGTCACGTACACCGGCCAGCTTATCCCCGTATGGCAATTTGCCGGTTAACATCTGGTAAACGATACAGCCGAGGGCAAATAAGTCAGACTGAGCAGACCCGGGTTTGCCAAGCAGATATTCCGGCGCCGTGTAATGCTTGGTGCCCAGTAATTCACGACGTTCCACAGGCGTTGAAATATCAGCGATACCGGCGATTTTGGTAGAGCCAAAATCAAGAATTTTCAGCACGCCGTCATGACTTATCATGATATTGCCGGGCTTGAGATCCTGATGCAACATATCCAGCCGGTGAAAGGCGCGCAGACCGGCAGCAATCTGTGGCACCAGCTCACGTACCGATTTCAGATCCAATGTGCCGACATCATCCAGCCACTGCTCCAGTGTTTTGCCATTGACGTATTCGAGGACGTAATAGAGAAACCGCCGAGGCCGCTTCTGCTCAATGGTTCTCACCACGTGAGGGCTGTCAATGCGACGACCAATCCATTCTTCTAGTTGGAAGCGTTCCAGATAAGCCGGATCATCCTCGAAATTGACCGAGGGTGTTTTGATAACGACTTTCTCACCGGTTTCGGTATCCACCGCCAGATAGAGCTGACTGGTGGAACTCGCATGCAGCTCACGGCTAATCCGGTAACCATCAAGAATCACCCCTTCATAGAGTTCCGGCGGAAAGGGTAGTGCCGTCAGTTGTGCAAAAACCTCATTGGGATCCTGGGTGGGCAGTTGCTCGACTTCGAGAATGAGGCAACTGACATTGTCCTGACTGTCCTGCTCCAGCGCCTGCTCGCAAAGTTGCTGCGCGAGCGCATCCAGATCGCCGTGATCACTGCCCAGCAGACTGCGAAGCTGTTTGTGGCTGAGCACATCGTGAACGCCATCTGTGGTGAAAAGAAAACGGTCACCCGCTTCCACCGTCAGCGACTTGTAATCAATATCCAGACAATAATCGACGCCGAAAGCGCGTCCAAGATATTCCTTGTTGTCATCAATGCGAATGCGATGGTCGGTCGTCAGTTGCTCAAGTTCACCATCACGATAAAGATAAATCCGCGAATCGCCGACATGGAACAGATGCGCTGTGATCGACTTAATCACCATGGCACTGAAGGTGCTGGCAAGACCTCTTGAGGCATCCTTGAAATGATTGCTCTGGCCATGCAGCCAGGTGTTAATCGCGGTCAGCACTTTACCACCGGACTGCTTCACCGACCAGGAGTCAGGTGTGCTGAAATAATCACTGATAAAACCCGTGACGCATGCCTGACTGGCCTGTTTGCCTTCGGCACTGCTGCTGATCCCATCGGCCAGGGCACAGGCCACACCTTTGGTCTCAAGCAGCGCTAGGTTGCCGGGCACGGAAAAGCCCAGAGAATCCTGATTTTCGGCTTTACGGCCTTTATCAGAATACTGGCCGACCGTGACCTTTAACCTGGCTACCATCTGCGTTCCGTTTTAATGAACGTCAATCATCTGCACGGTCCCATCAGGCAGGATTTCCGCCATCTGGCCGCGCGGCTCATCCATAAACTGTACCGCAATCAGGGTTACTACGGCAGTCGCTGCGATAACAAAGAAGAAAGTCTGGGCCGAAACCAGTGACAAGACAGTCAGGAACGTCACCGCGCCGACATTACCGTAGGCACCAGCCATGCCGGCAATCTGACCGGTCAGGCGACGCTGAACCAGTGGAACTACCGCAAATACGGCGCCTTCACCCGCCTGCACGAAGAAAGAACAGGCCATGGTCGCCAATACTGCAAAAACCAGGAACCATTCCGGCGTGATCATGCCCAGTACGATATAACCAACGGCAAGGCCACTGATACAGATTGTCAGGGTACGTTTGCGACCCAGCTTGTCACTGAACAGCCCACCCACAGGACGTGAAACCAGGTTCATAAAGGCAAAGCCGGAAGCCAATAAACCCGCCTGTACCGGGCTGATATCAAAGGTATCACTGAAAAACAGCGGCAACATGGACACCACCGCAAGTTCAGAACCGAAGGTCGCAAGATAAGCCAGATCCAGTACTGCCACCTGTTTGAATTTATAACGGTGAATCTCAGGCACTTCTGTGGTGAACACTTCCTTGTTGACCTGATAGATGTGGTAAACCTGATAGGCAAACAAAGCGATGAGACCAGCATAGACCGCATAAGTGATGTTCTGTGACAGCAGTTCCACACCGCTCGGCGACAGTTTCCAGGCCAGCAAAGCCAGCGCGGCATAAAGCGGAATGCTCATGATGATATAAAGGAAGAAATCGCCTTTGCTGGTCACTTCCATCGCACCACTTTTCTTGGGCTTGAAGTAAGTCGAGCCTTTTGGGGTATCAGACACGCTGTTGTAATAGATAATCGCGTAAATCAGGGCAATGGCACCGGTGGTCGCCAGTGCATAACGCCAACCGTCATCGCCCCCATACATCAATGCCAGCGTAGGCAGGGTCATTGCTGCAGCGGCTGAACCGAAATTACCCCAGCCACCATAGATGCCTTCAGCCAGACCAACCTGCTTGGCAGGGAACCATTCGGAAATCATCCGGATACCAATCACAAAACCGGCACCAACAAAGCCCAGCATGAAGCGGGCAACGGCCATTTGCTCAAAACTGTCGGCAATCGCGAAGAAGAAGCAGAGAAAGCTGGAAATGCCCAGTAGCATGCTGAACATGATTTTGGGGCCGTATTTATCCACCAGCATCCCAACCACAATCCGGGCCGGAATAGTCAGCGCCACATTCAGTATCAACAGGGTTTTGACCTGCTGATCATCCAGTCCCAGTGTGTCGCGAATGGCGACCATCAGAGGGGCGTGGTTAAACCAGACTACAAAGGTGATAAAAAAGGCCATCCAGGTCAGATGGAGCGTTCGGATGTTTCCGCTGAAAGACAGCAGGTTTAGCTTTTGACTAGACATGAATTCAGTTCTCTCTTTAGAACACGTTACCAACATTGGTTCGCGTTCTAAGTGCTGGAATCATGCCAGTTTTGTAACTAACTGTTTTATTGAGAGATGCGCTGGGAAAATAGGTATAGAAATAACCGATTTAAGTCTAAATCGGTGCAGCCTGCACTATGATTGTGCGTGTTTTCAGCTCGGTGATTCGTCTTCGTCAGGCCAGTCCAGATCACAGCAGAGCACAAAAACAGCCCCGCCCACTTCGACTGCCTGTGACACAGTGACACACATATGTGAACCGGCCACCGACAGGTAGGGACGGCTGACTTGGGTCACTCCCGGGTTTTGAATAGCCCGGTAGTGATAGTGGCGGTGAGACCAGTTGGCATTTTCACCCGCCAGCAAGGGAGTAAAGCGAATATCCAGTTTGGCAGTGTATTGTGGTGAATACAGACTCTTGCCAATCTGGAAACCCTGCTGGTCAAGTAGATAACAACGAACCGCACGTTCATCCTCAAACACCGAAGCACCACATTGTTCGAAGGATTTTAACTGTCTCAGGGCCTCGACCTCGGCCTCGTAACGGTGTTTGAACTTTTCAAAGTGTGACTGCAGTTTACGATTGTACTGGCTACGGACATTGTGCTGGCGTTGCAGCAGATCTTCCAGCTTGGCGGCAAAACCACGGTCGCGTTTTATCTGTTTAGTCGGCTTGGCAAAATAAAATCCCTGCACCATATCAGCGTTACTGGAGATAGCGACCATCGCCTCTTTCTCATTTTCAACGCCTTCAATGACCACCAGACTACCAGTCTCGTGAATCAGCGACACGATGCCTGTCAGAATCCGTTCGACTTTGAGAGAGCGACCGGCCTGCCTGACCAGGCTGCGATCAATCTTGACGATATCAGGCTGCAATTCCCAGATACGGTCGAAATTGGAATGCCCGGCACCGAAATCATCAATCGCGATGAGACAGCCCAATTGCCGGAAGTGTTGAATCAGTTCTTTCAGATAGACACGGTCATCTATCTCGCTTTCCAGAATTTCAATGACAATTCTTCTGGCGGGGACCCCGGTCTGGCTCATCAGCTCTCGCATGAAGCCGGCGTCGGGACGCTCTGTAACCAGGCACTGCGAGTTGAGATTAATGAATAGCCAGCTTTCATCCTCAACAGCATGACTGAAGTTACGGGCATGTAATGCACGACAGGTGCGATCCAGTTCCAGATGCTCTCGACTGTTGGATGGTCGTTGCATCACCTGTATCGGGCTGATGTAGCGCCCTTCAGTATCGTAAGCTCTCAGCAGGCCCTCATAACCGACCGGTTTACGGTGTGCAATACTGAATATTGGCTGAAACGCTGACGACAGTATGAGATTGTCGTATTCAGCAGAGAAGCCTTGTTCGCTGGAGGAAAGCTCTATCATCCCCACCCGGACCCTCGTAGATGATTGTGTGCAACATTCTAACATTCTATGTATCTGTTTATCGTCAAATTTTCAGTGTACTTAAAAAAAAGCCTGCATCGTGAGGATGCAGGCCTGTACTTCCTTATGCCACCTTGCGGGCATGCCGCTCGTGCAGAAAATGAATCACTTCCGAGCGATAGTGGTTGTAGTCCGGGTTATCAGCCAGCGCCAGTCGTTTTCTTGGTCTGGGCAGATTCACCTCCATCACCTCGCCGATAGTGGCTGCCGGTCCGTTAGTCATCATCACGATCTTGTCTGATAACAACACGGCCTCATCGACATCGTGAGTAATCATGATGACGGTGTTGTTGAGATCGGCCTGAATATCCATCAGCGAATCCTGCAGGTGGGCCCGGGTCAGCGCATCCAATGCACCAAACGGCTCATCCATCAACAGTACCTTGGGTTCCATTGATAGTGCCCGGGCAATCCCCACACGCTGCTTCATACCACCGGAAATTTCCGATGGCATTTTGTGCATCGCATGGGTCATATGCACCAGTTCCAGATTATGCTCAACCCAGTCACGAATTTCCTTTCTGCTGCGGCTGGCACCGAACACCGACTTTACCGCCAGCTCTACATTCTGGTAACAGGTTAACCACGGGAAAAGGGAGTGATTCTGAAATACGATGGCACGATCGGGGCCGGGCTCATCGACTTCCCTGCCCTCCAGCACCACACCACCCTCAGTGGCTTTATAAAGACCGCCGACGATGTTCATCACTGTCGACTTACCACAGCCTGAGTGACCGATAATGCTGACAAACTCGCCCTTTTCAATCTTCAGATTGACGTTATCCAGCGCCCGGAATGGACCGTTAGGCGTCGGAAAATCGATACTCACATGGTCGATATTGAGATATTTATCCATTGTCTGGCTCCTAGCGAATCACTGCGTTTTTGTCGTACGAAAAGAATTTCTGGAAGCTCAGCGTGATGCGATCCAGAATGAATCCGATAATGCCGATAGTCAGCACCGCCACCATAATGCGGCTCAGTGAGGAGGAACTGCCGTTCTGGAACTCATCCCAGACGAATTTACCCAGCCCCGGATTCTGCGCCAGCATCTCAGCGGCAATCAGTACCATCCAGCCAATCCCCAAAGAAATGCGAAGCCCCGTGAAAATCATCGGAATTGAAGCCGGAATCACGACTTTCCAGACCGTGGTGAAATAATTGAGGCGTAAGACCCTGGCCACATTGATCAAATCCTTATCAATGGAAGAGACACCGACGGCAGTGTTGATTAGCGTCGGCCACAGTGAGCACAGGGTCACGGTCAGCGCCGAAGTGATGAAGGATTTCTCGAACATCGGGTTATCAGTCACATACAGTGCACTGACTACCATAGTCACTATCGGCAGCCAGGCCAGCGGTGACACCGGTTTGAAAACCTGAATCAGTGGATTAAGGGCCGAATATAAAGTGTCGGACAAACCCGCCACGATGCCTACAGGCACCGCAATCAGCGTGGCAATCAGAAAACCGATAAATACTGTAAACAGACTGGTCAGAATCTGATCAAAAAAGGTTTCTTTGCCGGTGTAAGGACGGATCGTGACCTCGGCATCCGGATTTTTTTCAAGCTTGGCGGCATTACGCTGTTCCTGGCGCTCATAAAACGCCTGCTCGCGATCACGCGCCTCATAGTGCTCATCAACCAGCACATTGACCTGCTCCCAGACCTGGGTCGGGCCCGGCACCTGACCGAGACTGGTGATGACTTTCGCTGCCCCAAGGTGCCAGAGAAACAGAAACACAGCGATAGCAAACAGCGGAACACCGACCATCTTGCCCAGTTCCTGCATCTGATGCTTGGGGGACTCGCCGGCAGACAGTCTGACCAGTGGTATGAACCAGGTAAAACCGGTCAGTTCGAGGAAATAAATCAGTTTGTCTTTCATAGTGACTCTTTGGTTGGTTTGGAAACAGGCACCCTGCCTGACAGGCAGACAGGGTGACTTGCTGTTCCGGTGTTACTCGACAATCTCTTCACCCTTGAGGCCAATCGGGAACTGTTCCAGATAGGCATTGGGTTGGGTGCCGTCGTAAGCGATACCGTCGATAAACTCGGTTTGCGTCGGTTTGAAACCGGTTTCAGTTTCAAAATCGGGGAAGGCCGAGGCCGGCAGTTTGCCTTCTTCGATCAGCTCTTTTGCTGCCAGGGCATAGATATCGGGGCGATAGACTTTCTTGGCGATATCCATATACCAGCTGTCAGGTTTAGGTTCGGCAATCTGGCCCCAGCGGCGCATCTGGGTCAGGTACCAGACGGCATCACTGTAGTAGGGATAAGTCGCGTTGTAGCGGAAGAAGACGTTAAAGTCAGGTACCGCACGCTTGTCCCCTTTTTCGTATTCGAAAGTGCCGGTCATGCTGTTGGCAATGACTTCGTAGTCAGCACCGACATAACGACTCTGCGACAGGATTTCCACCGCTTCAGGGCGGTTGGCATTGCTGTTTTCATCCAGCCAGTGCGCTGCGCGGATCAGGGCTTTCACGACCGCGATATGGGTATTGGGGTTTTCTTCTGCCCAGGCTTTACTGACACCAAAGACTTTTT
>JABURN010000125.1 GCA_014762585.1 Methylophaga sp. | reverse complement strand
GTGCTGTCAATGAAGCCAGCATCGCCAGCCTGGAAACCAATCGCTCGCAACTCGCCGACCTTGACTACGCGGAAGCGATCACCCGTCTTAATCAGCAATCTGTCGGCCTGCAGGCCGCCCAGCAGGCTTATGTTAAAGTGCAGGGACTGTCATTGTTTAACTACATCTGAAACCAAGTGATTCGCAGAATTTGAACTGTTTGCCTGAGATGCTGAATGAATAGCACGACAACAACTGATTTAGCCTGTTACTGCACAGTCTGTGGACAGCATATTGATGCATTCACCCCTTATCGTGGTCATAACAGTCGCCCGCCGCTGATGGCACTTCTGAATGTTATCGGCAGCAACACTTCCCAGTTTCTTTGTCCTAGTTGTGGTTGTCATGACAGGGAAAGACATCTGTTAATGTATCTGGCAAAGCTCAATTTACTGCCGATACTGGGAAGCAGTGCCAGAATTCTGCACTTTGCGCCTGAGCAATGGCTGTCCCAGTTAATCCAGCTGCAAAACCCCGCATTTTATCTCATGGCGGATTTGTATCCACAATCTGAGCAGGTTGAAAAAATCGATATTCACGAGATTCCCTATCCCGATGCCAGTTTTACATTAGTGATAGCCAATCATGTTCTCGAACATGTCGATGATGATAGACGAGCCATGCAGGAAATTCGCCGCGTTCTGACAGTGGGAGGGCTGGCAATCCTGCAAACACCCTATAGTGCCAGCCTGCATAATACCTTTTCTGACCCTGGTGTTGTGAGTCCGGAGCAGCGTCTGCAACTCTTCGGGCAAGAAGATCATGTTCGCTTGTTTGGTAGAGATATTTTTGAACGCTTTGCCGAGGCCGGATTTAATCCTCTGGTTGTCACCCACCATCAAGTGATGTCCGACATGTCTGCAGTGGTCTATGGGATTAACGAAAACGAGCCCTTATTTTTGTTTGAAGCGGTATAGTCAGTCGCTCGCTCAGCGGGCTTTAGGGCAAGGCATTATTCATATTGCCGATCTTTCAGGTCGCAGTTTGTGCTTTTGGATTTTAATAATTTAGTCGATGTGAGCAGGACGGAGCGATGAACCAAACCAGCAATAACAACAGCAATACACCGCTTATCAGTGTTCTTGTCATCACTTATCAGCACGCGAACTTTATACATCAATGTCTGGAAGGGATTTTTTCACAACAAACGGATTTCAATGTTGAGGTTGTGATAGGTGATGATGGATCGTGTGATGGCACCACCGAGATCTGTAGCGAATATCAGCAGCGTTATCCTGACATGGTTCGGCTTTTTGTGCATGAACGAGATGAGCCAGAGCGTGCTGACTATCCGGGGGGCCCCGGTCGCTATAACTTCATGCAGACCTTCGAACAGCTACGCGGCGAATTTATCGCATTGTGTGAAGGCGACGATTACTGGACCGACCCGCATAAACTGCAGACACAGGTTCAGTTTTTACTAGACAACCCGGCTTATTCGGCCTGCTTTCACGCTGTTCAGGTGGATACCCCAAAGGGCTTAAGGCCCGACTTCATTACCAAAGTCACAAAGTCGGAACTAACGCTTGCGGATCTCGCCCACGGCAATGTGATACACACCCCCACCATCGTTTACAGAAATATTTTCGAGCAGCCTTTCCCGGCATTTTTCAGATCTTCTCCGGTGCTGGATTATCTGTTGCACTGTTATGCGGCCAGCAAAGGCAGTATAAAATTTTTTGATAAAAGTATGGCTGTTTACAGGGTGCATCCAGATAGTTATTGGTCTTCCTCATCGACAGCCGTGAAAACACGGAAATGGTTTGATGTGGTTTTACCGTTGATCGATTATTTCGATGAGCCCAGTGTAAGCCCGCATTTTATTGATCAGTTATTTGTCAATGGATTTAACTGGCTGCGGCAAAGTGAAGAAGATGATGAGTCAGTGCGTCAGCACATCCTCTTATCACTGGTTCAGGTAGACAGTGCCCGTTTAAGCGACTTCCTGCTTAAAGGCACCGCAATGCCGGTAAATTTCCTGGATCAGGCTTTGCAGATAGCTGAAAATCTTGGTGAGTCCTTGCCAGAGATCGTGCCCAAATTATGGAACAAGGGCGAAACTGGACTCTTGCGCACTGTGGATAAGCAACAGATTTTACTGCAGTTGACGCAACACCTTGTCAGTAAAGCGCTGCAGAGTCTCGCTAAAGAGCCGAATAAACCTCTCGGCAAGAAACGCACGGAACTGCATGATCTGCTGTCATTAATCAACGAAACCCTGAATAGCGATCAACAGCCCAAGCCGATTACAGCGGCAAAAACACAGATCAGACAAGTCATTGAACAGGATGAGTACCTGATCTGGATACGAAAACACGAACTCCGCGAAGTGGATGCGGAAGTGCTGGCTGAGCGTATGATGCTGCACTGGCATCAGCAACCGGTGATGCATTGCTTCATGTTTGTGTTGCCAGGAGAAGAAGTTATGCTGGCTGACACTATCGATTCTCTGGCAGGGCAATTGTTAAAGAGCTGGCAACTGACAGTGATTGCCGGCTCACCAGCTCCTGACCCGGTATTCGAACAAGCCGATTTCCTGAACTGGCGCATGTTACAGCCTGACGAAGATCCTTATCAGGCTCTGAATGAGGAAATTTCTCGCGAACCCTTGCACTGGATTTCATTTATCGAACCCGGTATACAATACAGTGCTCATTCTTTGGCAAAAATTGCTGATGCCATCAATCTGCATCCTGGTAAAAGCTTCTTTTATACTGATGATGATCAGGTTGATCACACTGGCTTACGCAATAGCCCACGCTTCAAACCGGATTTCAATCTCGATCTGTTACGGTCCTCCCCTTACATCGGTAATAGCTGGGTACCGGCGGGTCAATTGGCGCAATCAGGGGGAGTACAGGCTTTGCCTGGCGCTGAAAATTATGATCTCGCCCTGCGCTGGTACGACAATTATGGTGATAGTGCCTTTTACCACGTGTCTGATGTGTTGACTCACAAAAGTAGCCAGGTCGACCGGCCCTTTGATTCGCTTGCAGGTGAACAGGCGCTGAGTCAGCATCTCGCCCGGCAGGGACTTGCCGCCAGGATTGAACCGGGCTATGTCGATAACAGCTACCGTGTCCAGTATCAGCATCAGGACAAACCCAAGGTCAGTGTGATCATCCCCACCAAGGATAAACTGGAATATCTGCAGCCCTGCGTTGAAAGTCTGCTGGATAAAACAAGCTACGAAAATTATGAAGTGCTGGTGGTAGATAATCAGAGCCGTGACCCGGATACCCTAGTGTACTATGAGCAGCTCTGTGTCCGCTATCCGGATAAAGTCCGGGTCTTATTCTATGATAAACCGTTTAATTTTTCTGAGATGAATAACTGGGCAGTGGAGCAGAGCACGGGGGATTACCTGTTACTACTGAACAATGACACGGAAGTGATCCAGCCTGACTGGCTGGATCGGATGCTTAACCATGGGCAGCGCGAAGATGTCGGCGTGGTGGGTGCCCGTTTGCTCTATCCCGGATCCGGTCGTGTGCAGCATGTCGGAGTTATTCTGGGTATGGCTAGTATTGCCGATCATCCCTATGCCAATACACTCTGCATGCATGACAGCAGCCATATGGAGAGGGCCCGGCTGGATCAAAACTTTTCTGCGGTCACGGCTGCAGTAATGCTGGTCAGAAAGTCGCTCTATCAGGCTGTGGGTGGGATGGATACTGAAAATCTTGCCGTATTATTCAATGATGTCGACTTCTGTCTACGCGTTTCTGAGCAGGGCTTTCGAATCGTCTATACCCCGTTTTCGATGGTGGTGCATCACGGCAGTACCAGTGTCGGTGAAAGAAGCGATATCAAGTTTTATTACGATTGGCAGGCGGAGGCAGACAAGGTGCTCCGAACTCGGAAAGAGCAGCGCTATATGCTCAATCGTTGGTTGCCTAAACTGGCTATGGACCCGGCCTATAACCCGAATCTCAGTTTGCGTTACCGCCATTGTGCGATTGATACTGAAGCCACGCTCAACTGGGAGCGTGAGACTCATTTAAGGTTGCGCGTATTCGGCGTTCCTATTCGAGGCGCCTCAGGTGACTATCGAATGAAACAGCCTTTTGCTGCCTTGTCACAAGCCGGCATAGCGATGTGCGAGACCGGTAAACGTCATCTGAATATGCCGGAAATGGCACGCTTACAGCCCGACTCGGTGGTGTTTCAGAATGGTATCAGTGATAACGACATTGAAACCATCAGGTTATACCGTGAGTTTACACCGCAAACGCGGATCATCTTTCTGCTCGATGATCTGTTGCATGACTTGCCGGAAAAAAGCTCTTCCTACAAAAAAATGAAGGCCTCCTATCGGGATGCCAGAAGTCGGTTGCGACGGGTTCTCGGCTATTGTGATCATCTCATCGTATCGACAGAGCCACTGAAGCTGATGTGCCAGGATATGATTGACAGTATTGATGTCATTCCCAACCGCCTGCCCAGAGAAACCTGGACTGGCCTTGACACAAAACGACGTCAGGGCGTCAAACCCCGGGTCGGCTGGGCCGGTGCTCAGCAGCATCAGGGGGATCTGGAAATTATCATCGACGTGGTCAAAGAAACGGCAGAGGAAGTGGATTGGGTTTTCTTAGGCATGTGCCCCGAAGAAATCAAACCCTATATAAAAGAAGAGCATACCTTTGTTGATATTGAGGCCTACCCACAGAAGCTCGCTTCTCTGAATCTGGATCTGGCCGTGGCACCTCTGGAGGAGCATGACTTTAATATCGCCAAAAGTAATCTGCGTCTGCTGGAATACGGCATCCTCGGCTGGCCGGTAGTCTGCTCGGATATTTTCCCCTACCAGACCAATGATGCTCCCGTTATCCGGGTCGCCAATAACAAGGCAGACTGGCTGTCGGCAATCCGGCAAATCCTTGCCGATCCGTCAGCATTACAACAGGCCGGTGACGAATTGAAAGCCTGGGTTGAACAGCATTATTTGCTTGAAGACCATCTGGATGAGTGGTTCTCATCCCTTGCCACTACTGAGTTTAGAGCAGATCAGTCAAAAGCGGAAAAGACCTTAAAACAATCATCTAGGAGTTAATGGCACACATCGTGCTTTACCCAGTCTGTGCCCACGTGCTGACGTGGAAAACAACAGCATAGCTAACCATTTAAGAGGGTAAAGTCATGGCTTTGATCATTAACACCAATATTGCGTCGTTGAATGCACAGCGCAATTTGAGCGAGTCTCAGAGCGATCTGAATACGTCACTGCAGCGACTGTCATCCGGTCTCCGCATTAACAGTGCCAAGGATGATGCTGCTGGTCTGTTTGTTGCCGGCCAAATCACCCGCGATGTTCGTGGTAATAACCAGGCTATCCGTAATGCCGCTGATGGTATTTCACTGGGCCAGACTGCGGAAGGCGCGCTGGGTGAAATCGCCAACAACCTGCAGCGTATTCGCGAAATCGCGGTTCAAGCATCTAATGATACTGTTGGTAATGCCGCCGGTCTGCAGCTGGAAGTCGATCAGCTGACTCAGGAAATTTCACGTATTGTGGCCACCACGAACTTTAACGGCAGATTCCTGCTGAGCGGCGGTGAGACCGTTAACTTCCATGTGGGTGCTTCCGGTGATGTCAGCAACCAGATCTCTGTGACATTGGACGACATCACTAACATCAATGCCTTCGCTGCCAATCTGACTGCAACCGGTGTCATTGACGTATCCACTACTGCTGCGGCCTCAGCAGCACTGGCCAACCTGAGTAGTGATATCGATGATGTCAATGGCGCACGCGCCACTTACGGTGCGGTGCAAAACCGCTTTGAAGCTGTCATTTCCAACCTGCAGAACTATGTTGAAAATCTGACAGCGGCAAGAAGCCGGATTGAAGATGCCGACTTTGCCGCCGAAACGGCAAAACTGACCCGTGCTCAGATTCTGCAACAGGCTGGTACTTCGATCCTGGCGCAGGCAAACACATTGCCACAGAACGCATTGAGCCTGCTGCAGGGTTAAGGAAATTTGAGCGAGAAACAAGCCTGACTGCTGAGTTGCCATGACATTGAAAGATCTTTGTATTTTTTACTAAAGAATTTTTTTCTCCTGCCGTTACTGTTTTCGGAGGCGGTAAATACATAAGCAATGTATATCTGCCAAAGTCAACAAGCAGCACTCAACAATAAAGATGAGAGTGCTGCCGGCTAGGAGAAAGTCATGGCACTTATCATCAACACTAATGTTTCTTCTTTGAATGCTCAAAGAAACCTGAATGAATCTCAAAATGCACTGAACACTTCACTGCAGCGTCTGTCATCTGGCCTGCGTATTAACAGCGCGAAAGATGACGCGGCAGGCCTATTCGTCGCAGGTCAGTTGACCCGTGACATTCGTGGTATCAATCAGGCGGTCCGTAACGCCGGTGACGGTATCTCTCTGGGCCAGACTGCTGAAGGTGCCTTGGGTGAAATCGCGAATAACCTGCAACGTATTCGTGAAATTGCCGTTCAGGCTTCAAATGACACTGTAGGTGATGCTTCTGGTCTGCAACTTGAGGTCGATCAGTTGACTCAGGAAATTTCCCGTATCGTTGCAACCACAAACTTCAATGGTGTAGATCTGTTGAGCGGCGGTGGCTCGGTTGGCTTCCAGGTGGGTGCTTCTGGTGCGGCAAACAATCGTATCTCCATTACCCTGGACGACTTGTCAACCCTGAGCTCTTTCAGCTCAACACTGACTGCAACAGGTATTGTTGATGTATCAACCACTGCTGCAGCTTCTGCAGCGCTCAGCACACTCAGTACTGACATCGATGATGTCAACTCAGCCCGCGCAACTTACGGTGCGATTCAGAACCGTTTTGAAGCGGTCATCTCAAATCTGCAAAACTATGCAGAGAACCTGACTGCCGCTCGAAGCCGTATTGAAGACGCGGACTTTGCAGCTGAAACAGCAAACTTGACCCGTGCGCAGATCCTGCAGCAGGCTGGTGTATCCATCCTGGCTCAGGCTA
>JABURN010000042.1 GCA_014762585.1 Methylophaga sp. | reverse complement strand
GGTTACCGACAGACTGCAGAAAGGCAAAGCAGGTCTCGAAGCCGCACTCATTGAGATCATCAAAAAACAGACCACCGACACCGCGGCATTCATCGCGATGTTTGAGGTAAAAATACTCATCACACCAGTGCTTGAAGCGGGGATAAACGTCATCGCCAAATGGGTCACAGGCGGCTTTGGCGGTCTGATGCCAGTGAATGACATCGTTTTCATTGCCGTAATAAGGGGTTAAATCGTAACCGCCACCGAACCACCAGATGGGATCTTCGCCGGCTTTTTCAGCAATAAAAAAACGCACATTGGCGTGAGAGGTTGGCACATACGGGTTATGGGGGTGAATCACCAGCGACACGCCCATGGCTTTAAAACTGCGGCCAGCGAGTTCGGGGCGACTGGCCGTGGCCGACGGTGGCAGATTGTCGCCACTGACTTCCGAGAAGTTCACGCCACCCTGTTCAAACACTTTGCCGCCAGTGAGAACCCGGGTGCGACCACCGCCACCGGCTTCACGTTGCCACTCATCCAGCTCAAACACAGCCTGCCCATCAACTTCTTCGAGTGTGTTGCAAATACTATCCTGCAGTGAAAGTAAATATTCACGTACTGCATCGATGTCAGGCTGACTCATCGCAGAATAGCTCCCGTTCTGGCGTCCCGGATCTGGCTGGGTTGAGTGGCACCGCCCAGAGAACCCGGCATCACATAATCAATCCCCGGCAACTGCCAGCGGACCTGGTGCGCATTCATCGCGGGTCGGATACCAGCCACATTGGCACTGGTCGAGACGATAGCGCCACCGAAGGCGTTGCATAGGTCCCGGGTCTGCTGATGCGCCGTGACACGTACGGCAATGGTGTCATGCTCGCCGGTCAACAATTCCGACACCTCCTCCCGCACCGGTAGCAGCCAGGTGACCGGGCCGGGCCAGGTTTGCTGCAGTTGCTTCAATGTGTCTGCCGGAACAGGCTGGATGAAGTCCTGCAGTTGATTGAAGTCAGCAGCGATGAGGATCAGTCCCTTTTCCCAGGGGCGCTGTTTCAACTCCAACAGATCCAGCAAAGCGTCTTCATCCCAGGGATCACAGCCAACACCGAAGACTGCCTCGGTGGGGTAGGCGATGACACCACCGGCTTCCAATGTTTCCACGGCACGTCTCAGCCGCCAGTTGATTGTTGTCATGGCTCAGTCCAATAGATAGGGCAACATTAATCAATTTACTGCTGATTTATTCTGACAGCAGCAGAAACTCAAAATCCGGCCGGGTAAGAAGTTACTGGCCCGGGCAATAACTGACTTTAGGATTGCTGCTCTCTTGCTACTGCCCGATAAGCGATATCGGTTCTGTAGTAGGCATCGTTCCAGCTGATTTCCTTCAGCGCGTCATAAGCTGCGGTTTGAGCTGCAGCGACAGTATCCCCCAGCGCGGTGACACACAGCACCCGACCACCGGCTGTGACCACTTCATCACCGTGACTCGCGGTACCGGCATGGAAAACTTTACTGCCCTTGCTTTCTGCTTTGTCGATACCCGAAATCACATCGCCTTTACGATAAGTATCCGGGTAGCCACCCGCTGCCATGACGACACCAATGGAGGCGCGAGGATCCCAGTGGGCTTCGACTTCGTTCAGGCGACCATTAAGCGCCGCTTCACACAGTTCAACCAGATCCGAGCGCAGACGCATCAGGATCGGCTGGGTTTCCGGATCACCGAAACGGCAGTTGTACTCCACGACTCTGGGGGCACCACTTTCATCAATCATCAAACCGGCATAGAGAAAACCGACGTAAGGGCGGCCATCTGCTGCCATGCCTTTGACAGTGGGCTCAATCACCTCATCCATAATGCGCTGATAGACTTCATCGGTCACAACGGGGGCCGGGGAATAGGCGCCCATGCCGCCGGTGTTGGGGCCTTTATCGCCATTATCCCGGGCCTTGTGATCCTGCGAAGTGGCCAGCGGCAGTATATGCTCACCGTCCACCATCACAATAAAGCTGGCTTCTTCACCGGTCATGAATTCTTCAATCACGACGCGGTGGCCCGCATCGCCGAATTTGTTGCCCGACAACATATCTTCCACCGCTGCAATGGCTTCAGCTTCCGTCTGGGCGACAATCACACCTTTACCTGCTGCCAGACCATCGGCCTTGACCACAATCGGCGCGCCCTGCTCGTGGATGTAGTCTTTGGCCTGCTCGACATCGGTGAAAACCTGATAGGCCGCTGTCGGGATTTGATGACGTGCCAGAAAGTCCTTGGTAAAGCTTTTCGATGCTTCCAGTTCAGCGGCGGCCTGGCTGGGACCGAAGCACTTCAAGCCGGCAGCTTTAAACGCATCAACCACACCCATCACCAATGGCACTTCAGGGCCGACCACGGTCAGATCGATGGCATTGTCTTTGGCATAGGCCACCAGGCCTTCAATATCCTCGACCTTGATATCGACATTGCTGATACCGGGCTCATTGGCGGTGCCGGGGTTACCCGGTGCAACAAAGACCTGCGGTTGTTTTGGAGAGTGACTGAGTTTCCAGGCCAGCGCGTGTTCGCGCCCGCCACTGCCGATAACAAGAACTTTCATAGATTCGCCGAAAAAGTATGCTGAAAAGGCGATAATAATACCGTAGATAGGCTGATTTCTAAACAAAAGCTGATCGCCGTTTGCTGCTGCCAGTCGCAATTGCAAAGGCCATCGCTTTTAATTATCTTGAAGCCGAAACATCGGCGACTAAAAGGACCGAAAGCGTGGAAGATCTGAGAACTTCGGAAGCCTGGCGGGTATTTCGTATTCAGGCGGAATTGATAGACGGTATCGAAACGCTCAATGAACTGGGCCCGGCCGTGTCGATTTTCGGCAGTGCGCGGCTGAACGAAGATTCGCCTTATTACGACCAGGCGCGAAGCGTAGCACGCGATCTGTCACAGGCCGGAATTTCGGTTATCACCGGCGGCGGCCCGGGCATTATGGGCGCCGCCAACGAAGGCGCACTGAATCAGGGAGCGCGCTCTGTCGGACTTAATATCGAGCTACCGCATGAGCAAATTGCCAACCCCAGCCAGGATACCCGGCTCAGTTTCCGCTACTTTTTCGTGCGCAAACTGATGTTCGTCAAGTATTCGATTGGTTATGTGGTCTTTCCCGGCGGCTTCGGCACACTCGACGAATTCTTCGAGGCACTGACCCTGATGCAGACTCAGAAAATCCGTCACTTCCCGGTCATATTGTATGGCTCCTCTTACTGGCAGGGCCTGCTCGACTGGCTCAAGGAACAGATGGTAGGTCTGGGCTGCATTGATGCAGATGATATGTTCCTGTTCCGCGTTGTCGACAAGCCGGATGAAATCCTGCCCATTATCAAAGCCCATGTCGACAGCCTTTCAGAACGCTCGGAAGGGGAGCAACGCTCAACGATTTGATCCAGGTCAAGACAAGACCAATCTGCCCGATTGGCTCAACTTATCGACGTTATACTCTGCTCAAAATTTGAGCAGGTTTGATAATGAGCAACACACTAGAATTCGACATTGATCTGATTCAGCGTTACGACAATGCGGGTCCGCGATACACCTCCTACCCCACCGCGGTGGAGTTTCATGAAGGTTTTAACGCCGACAGTTACAAAAAGCATATTGCGCTTTCCAACCAGCGTGGCGGCCCTTTATCGCTGTATTTCCATCTGCCATTCTGTGACACGGTGTGCTTTTACTGCGCCTGCAACAAGGTCGTCACTAAGAACCGTGCTCATGCTGAACCATACCTGCAAAACCTTTATAAAGAGATCGCGATGCAGGCCGAGCTGTTTGATAGCGATCGCGTGGTTGAGCAATTGCACTGGGGCGGCGGTACGCCCACCTTTATCAGCCACCAGCAGATGCGTGAGCTGATGAATGTCACTCGTCAGTTCTTCAATCTGGCTGCGGATGATCGAGGCGAATTCTCGATTGAAGTCGACCCGCGTGAGGCTAATGCCGACACTATCGCCCTGTTACGTGAGATCGGCTTTAATCGTCTCAGTCTTGGGCTGCAGGACTTTAACCCTGAAGTGCAAAAAGCCGTTAACCGGATTCAGACTGAAGCCGAGACATTTGCTGTGCTGGAAGCGGCGCGAAAGGAAGGCTTTCGCAGTATCAGCCTGGATTTGATTTACGGTCTGCCGCACCAGACTGTCGACAGCTTTAATGAAACCCTGGATAAAGTGATTGCGGCCTCACCGGACAGGCTGTCGGTGTTCAATTACGCGCATCTGCCGGAACGTTTCCGTACCCAGCGCCAGATCCGTACTGAAGACCTGCTCTCAGCCCACGATAAACTCGCTATCCTGCAGAGCACTATCGACAAACTGACTAGCGCCGGCTATGTCTACATCGGCATGGATCACTTTGCCAAACCGGATGATGAACTCACCATCGCCCAGCAGCAAAAGCAGCTCTACCGTAACTTCCAGGGCTACTCAACTCACGCAGAGTGTGATCTCATTGGTTTTGGTGCGACCTCCATTGGTATGGTGGGCGATTCGTACAGTCAGAATGTCAGAACCCTGGTGGAATATGACAGTGCCATCCAGGCGGGTGACTTGCCGGTATTTCGTGGTGTCGAGCTGGATCAGGACGATAAGATACGCCGCGATATCATCTCTCAGCTGATTTGCCATTTTGCGCTCGATATTGCCGAGATTGAACAACGTTACCCCATCGACTTCGCCGAGTATTTCCACGCCGTCTTCCCGCAACTGGAGCAGTTTGCCCGTGACGGGCTGTTGCAGTATAACTGGGAGCAGATAGAGGTGTTGCCCGCCGGACGCCTGCTGATCCGCCATATCTGTATGGCTTTCGATAAATACAGCCAGGCAGCACAGCAGCGTTTTTCCAAAGTCATCTGATTTCGGCCATTAGGCTTAACGACCCAGCAACGCTTCAGCTACACTTAAGCACAGCAATCGCAGTTCCCTCTCCCATCAGGTAGAGGGCTTGGGTGAGGCGCGGCCTCAACGGCAAGCAACCGGTCTATTAAGGGCGACATGCTGGAAAAGATCAGACAATATTTCATATTCGGTGATTCAGCGGCCAAACTCTACGGACTCGCGATCCTCACCGGTATTCTTGCCAGCCTGATTATCATCGCCCTGCGCTTGTTTATTGATGGCGGTCAGATTCTGCTCTTCCCGACGGCCAAAATTGAAGACTTTGCCAACCTGCCCTGGCAGTGGGTGCTGGGCCTGCCGATAGCCGGCGGCCTGCTGATTGGCTTGTTGCTGTATGGACTCAAGCCTGAAGAGCGCAACACCGGTGTGGTGCATGTAATCGAACGCCTGTCCTCACATCAGGGGCGTTTGCCCTGGCAAAATGCCCTGCGTCAGTTTTTTGGAGCTGGCATAGCCTTAATTACCGGGCACTCGGTCGGCCGTGAAGGCCCCAGCGTACATCTCGGCGCTGCCAGCGGCAGTCAGCTGGCGACGATTCTGGAACTGCCCAATAACAGTGTGCGCATTCTGGTCGCCTGCGGCGCAGCGGCTGCCATTGCGGCCTCATTCAATACCCCTGTCGCCGGCGTCATCTTCGCGATGGAAGTCATCATGATGGAATATCACATCGCCAGTTTTATTCCGATCATTCTGTCTTCAGTCACCGGCGCGGTACTGAGTCGTCTCACCTTCGGTGAAAGTGCCATTTTCGCCAATCTGTCAGCGGATATGCAGTCGCTGTGGGAAATTCCCTATATTGTGCTGATGGGAATTGTTATCGGCGGGCTCGCCACCCTCTTCCTGCGCAGTCTCAGTTTTTTCTCCGGTCTGTTTCAGAAACACCCGTTCTGGCTTCGCACTACCTATGCCGGCATTCTGGTGGGACTGACCGGCTTGCTGGTGCCGGAGGTGATGGGTATGAGTTACAGCGTTATCACTGGCATCTCTACCAATGAAGCCGCCATATCGGCACTGATTGTATTGATGATACTCAAGCTGGTGCTCTCCACTGCCTGCGTCGGTTTTGGTATTCCGGCTGGCCTTATTGGCCCGACCCTGGTGGTGGGCGCTTGCGCCGGTGCTATTTTGGGCATTGCCGGTAATGCGGTGTTCCCGGATCTGGCATCCACCATGACCTTCTATGCCGTAATCGGTATGTGCGCGATGATGGGCGCCACGTTAAAAGCCCCGCTGGCCGCGCTGATGGCCATGCTGGAGCTGACCGGTAACCCCAATATCATTTTGCCCGGCATGCTCGCCATCGTCTTTGCCAGCCTTATCAACCATGAATACTTCAAGCAGGACGCGTTGTTTATGAAGCTGTTGCGTACCCGTGGTGTCGATTATCGTAATGATCCGATTACCCAGACCCTGCGCAGGATCAGCGTCGCCAATGCCATGCAACGAAACTTTATTATCATGTCGCAGCAGGTCAGCACCCAGGCAGCGGTACATGCACTGGAATCCAGTCCAGACTGGGTCTTGATCAAGAATGACAAGGAACCGATTGCACTGATGCCGGCCGGTGATCTGGCGCGCGCTGTCAGTACCGAAGAAAGTGAAGAAATTGACCTGATGCAGATTCCGGCGAATCGCCGCAATGTGCATAAGATCTCACTGCATACCAGCCTGCGTGAAGCGGTGGAAGTGCTCAACAAGAATGATGCGGAAGCGCTGTATGTCACCCGGATGACCGCACCGATGATTGAGCGAACTTATGGCATTCTGACCCGTGAAACCATCGAATCACACATCAGCTCCCTTACGCCGTGACCGCCAAACACCAATAGTCCAATCGTGGTTAATGGGTTATAATGCGCGGCTTGTTGCCCAGGTGGTGAAATTGGTAGACACAAGGGACTTAAAATCCCTCGGCCTTGCGGCCGTGCCGGTTCGATTCCGGCCCTGGGCACCATCAAGAATTGAAAAGCCCCAATACGGAAACGTGTTGGGGCTTTTTTGTTTGAATAATCCAATCAACAAACTCATCGATAAAAAGAATAAAGAGTCTGATCACGCACTATCCAAAATATAGTAATAAGCATCAAA
>JABURN010000209.1 GCA_014762585.1 Methylophaga sp. | reverse complement strand
GCGATGGTCTGTTGCGCAGTGCCCATCACTTCGACCCCAACTGCGTGCGTGCCAGCCTGCTGGAAGGCAAAATGCTGATTCATGCGGGCCAATACCGCAAAGCCATCCGGGTCCTGCAGCAGATTGAGCAGCAAAACCACTTTTTCCTGTCAGAGGCTTTGCCACTTCTGGAGCGCTGCTATGAGCACACCGGTCATATGCATCTGTTCCGGGACTGGTTGCAAAGCCTGCTTGAGCGGCATCCCAACCTGACTTCCGCGCGGCTGTTATTAACCCGTCTGATCCGCAAACAACAGGGCAATCAGGCTGCGCAGCAATTCCTCTATCGCGAGCTTTATCAGCATCCTTCGGTGGAAGGTCTGCATCAATTAATCATGCTCGGCGAAGACAATCATCAGGTGTTAATCCCTTTGATCAAGGAAGTCACTACCGCCTTGATCCACAAGGGTGACCGTTACACCTGCAAAAACTGCGGCTTCTCAGGGCGCACCATGCACTGGCAGTGTCCGGGCTGTTCGCAATGGGGCACTATTCGCCCTGTCGAAATTCATCTATCTGCATTAGAAAAATTATTGGAGCCAACTCGATGAGCGATATTCAGATTCTTCATAACCCGCGCTGCAGCAAATCCAGACAGACGCTGGCCCTGCTGGAGGAAAAAGGCATTGAACCTGAAGTCATCAAATATCTCGACACCCCACCGAGCGCCACTGAACTGAAAGCGATTCTGCAAAAACTGGGCATCTCTGCACGTGATTTACTACGCAAGGGGGAAGACGATTACAAAGCACTGAACCTGAAAGATCCCAGCCTGAGTGAGGATGCGTTGATTGACGCGATGGTCAAACACCCCAAACTGATTGAACGCCCTATCGTGATTAATAACAACCAGGCCCGTCTCGGCCGGCCGCCTGAATCTGTGCTGGATATCATTTAAATCATGGCTGATATTCTGATTCTGTATTACAGCCGCTCCGGTCATGTCAAAAACATGGCCGAGCAAATCGGCCGCGGTGTGGAAACTGTCAGCGACTGCCATGCCGTGCTAAGGACGGTCCCCCCTGTTTCGGCAGTCTGTGAAGCCACTGAAGACAGTATTCCGGCTGATGGCCATCTCTATGTCAGCCATGATGATCTCAAACACTGTAATGCGCTGGTGCTTGGCAGTCCGACCCGGTTTGGCAATATGGCGGCACCGCTCAAGTATTTTATCGATTCCACCAGCGATATCTGGCTGTCCGGTGAACTGGCCGGCAAACCGGCCGCGGTGTTTACCTCTACCGGCAGCCTGCATGGCGGGCAGGAGTCGACGTTGCTGTCGATGATGTTGCCGCTGATGCACCACGGCATGCTGCTAATGGGATTGCCCTACAGTGAGCCCGGCCTGATGCTGACTGACAGTGGTGGCACGCCTTATGGCCCCAGCCATGTCGCTGGTAGTCAGAACAACCGCAAACTCAGCGATGAAGAAGCCCAGCTATGCCGAGCGCTGGGTAAACGCATCGCCCAGGTAACGACGAAATTAAAATGAATAACGTCCTTTTTTTCCGCTGGCTCACGCTACTGAGCTTTTTTGGCCTGATGGCCACCCTGCTGGCCTGGATTCTGATTGCCCCGCATTCGGACAACTTCCCTACCGCCGCCATGTTGGTGCTGGGCGTCGTGCCCTTATTATTTCCGATGCGCGGTTTGCTCTACGCCAAACCCTACACCCATGCCTGGACCAGCTTTCTGATGCTGTTTTATTTCAGTCATGCTGTGGGTGAGCTCTACAGTGGCGACAGTATGCTTCTGTATCCCTTACTCGCACTGATTTTCAGTTTTCTGTGCTTTTGTGGCAGTATTACCTTTATTAAACTGGACGCAAAAACGCGAAACGCGTCACAAAAAAGCAAACAATAATGTGATAAAAGTCTCATTAGAACGAGGAGACAAACTATGAACAGCATTTCAGCTTTCCAATCCGGCATCGCCGGGGTACAGAGTGGCATCTATGGCGCCAGCCAGAATGCCAATCAAATCGCCCGTGCTGATGAGCTGTCCAGTGAGCAACTGACCCAGGCACTGGTTCAACTCGATGCCAACAAGCGCCAGGTGGAAGCCGCTGCCAAGGTGATTGAAACCAGTAATGAAATGATTGGCAGCCTGCTTGATATTAAAGTCTAAGCGCCTGTTTCAATCCGGTTTTCACCGGTTCCCAATACTATCCCCCGCCTGCTAGACTATCTCCACGATTTATCACCAAGAACTTCCTTTGAACCAATCCGCTTTTGCCCCTCTATCCCTGCCGGAGATCGGCCGTGCTATGTCTGCTTCCACCAGAGCACTGCTGGAAGACATTCTGATTTACCCGGAAATTAATTCCACCAGCGATGCGTTATGGGCCCGATTCAGCGAAGGCAAACAAACTCCCGCTGTCTGCCTGGCCGAGACACAGACGGCCGGTCGTGGACGACGCGGCGATCAATGGCAGTCACCTGCGGCCGGTAATCTTTATCTATCCCTGTTCTGGCCCAATTGCGCAGATGTACCGAGAAACGGCCTCAGTATTGCGATCGGTATCTGCCTGATAAATACGCTTAAGGAAGCTGGAATCAATCAGTTACAGCTCAAATGGCCCAATGATGTGCTGCATCAGCGACAAAAGCTGGCAGGAATTCTTGTAGAATCAAGGTTCAATACCAAACAATACACGGTAGTGGGTATCGGCCTTAACTTTAAGCTTCCGCCATCCACCCGTGACTTAATCCAACAACCCTCCACCAGCCTTGAGCAGTTATGTGACACCGTCCCCTGCCGAAACTGGCTGGCAGGAAAAATAATTCAAAACATGATTGAAACAATTGAACTGTTTGAACACCGTGGACTCAGCGACTTTCTGCCGCTCTGGCCGCAATATGACGCACTGCACGAACAAGCCATCACCCTGATAGATGGTGATCAGCGCACTCCTGCCCTGGCCTGTGGAATCAATGAACAGGGTGAACTGCGATATCTGCGTGATAATCAGATTCATCAGCTTTCCAACAGCCACATCAGCATCAGGTTTGCCTCATGAAATTACTGGTCGATATCGGCAACAGTCGAGTCAAATGGGCCACACTGGACAAGAGTGGTCTGAATGACAGTCACAGTTTTCAGCGGGCGAAATCCGGCATCAAGGCTGCGCTGAACAAAGCCTGGAAAAACCTTTCCGAGATCCAAGCGGTTTACGTCGCCAATGTAGGCGGTGAAAAGCTGGCAGAGCAACTCAGCGAGTGGACACAGAAAAACTGGGACCTGACTCCTAAGTTCGTGACCAGCGAGAAAAAGCGCTTTGGTGTCAGCAATGCCTACGATGAGCCGGAAAAGCTGGGTGTGGACCGCTGGCTCTCACTGATAGCGGCCCGCCAGCATGCCCGTCAGGCACAATGCGTGATTGACTGCGGCACTGCAATGACCATCGATATTGTCAGCAAAACCGGTCAGCATCAGGGTGGCATGATTCTGCCCGGACTGAGTCTGATGCGCAGTTCCCTCGCCGCCAACACGGATGCCCTGACAGAAGATCTGGGCGAAAAAGAATTCAATACCCTGGCAACCAATACCTTCAGCGCGATTCATGCCGGCACTCTCTACAGCGTCAGTGCCACGCTCGAACGCATCATCAGTGATCTGAAACAGACTTTTAATAATCAGGTCCGCTTTATTATTACCGGTGGTGATGCCGAGCAACTGCTGCCGCTGCTACCTGACGATCTCAATCACTACCCGGATATCGTGCTGAAAGGCCTGGCTTTTTATGTTCGTCAGGATGACAAGAAAAAAAGCCGCAGCAAAAAGCAGGAAAAACCGGCTGAAGTCAGCGCAATTAATGAGGACAAGCCGTCCGAAGACTTGCCGCAACCAGTGGAAGATAAGCAGCAGGAAACTGCTGAAGGTGCCCCTACAGTCAAGAAAAAGCCGCGCCGAAGCCGCAGCAAAAAGGTGGAAGCAGCTTCTGATAAAGCATTATCAGAGAAAGATAAACCCGGTTCAGCATTGCCAGAAGAAGCGATCTAGGGTAATCTTTCGCACCCTTAGGAGAAGTGGCCGAGTGGTTGAAGGCGCACGCCTGGAAAGTGTGTATAGGTTAATAGCCTATCGAGGGTTCGAATCCCTCCTTCTCCGCCATTAATAATCTATTCCCCCCGCAATCAGCCCCTCAACAGTCCCCTCTGTGGGCTATAATCTGTTTTATTTCAGACAAGCCAGAAATCATGAGCAGCGGCATCGACATCAAACTGCGAATTCCCTACCGGGGCGTTTATGCGCTTGGACCCGGCAAAGCCGATCTGCTTGAAGCCATCATCACTACCGGCTCGATCTCCGCCGCCGCCAAGAGCATGGGCATGTCCTATAAACGGGCCTGGGATCTCGTCAATACCATGAATACCAGCTTCAAACAGTCATTGGTCACGACCGCTACCGGTGGCAGTCATGGCGGTGGCGCAGCAGTGACTGATTTTGGCAAAAAGGTCCTGACTCACTACCGTCATATCCAGCAACTGGCCAATGAGGCCACGCATCAGGAAGCTGAGGCACTCTGCGATCTACTCCGTTAGCATAGTTGGTTTATTGCTCATCGTTGTATATGCTTGCATATAACGTTTGAGACAACAGCAAGATGACTGAAGCTATACCCAACCAACAACTGCTTATCGGCATTGATGATACTGATAACCTGGAGAGCCGCGGCACCGGATATCACGCCCGCAGCCTGGGTGCAGCCATTACAGAAAACGGCTGGGGCAGTTGTCGTGTCATCACCCGCCATCAATTACTCAAAAGCCCGCTGGTACCTTTCACTTCACACAACAGCGCCGCCTGTGTGCGGGTTCAAACTGACAGCAGCCAGATTCAAGCTATCAACGATTACTGTCTTGAGTATCTGCAACAGAACAGCGCCCAGGGCGCTGATGCGGGGCTGTGTATTGCCTGGGAACAGGCTATTCCGCTGGAGATTCATCAGTTCGGCTTTGTCTGTAAACAGCAGTTGGTCAAGCAGTTACAGGCATGGGAACTGGCGGAGAAATATCAGATCAACCTGTATGGCCTGACCGGTGATAAAGATGGCGTGATCGGTGCCCTCGCCGCTGTCGGTCTGCAGGCCTCCGGCAGTGATGGCCGTATGCTCTGGCTACAAGGCATGCGCGAACAGGCCGAACAGACCGTCAAGCTTGGCGTATTACTGGACCAGACAGGGATAGACCTGGTGCAAAGCATTGAAGGACAAGTATTAACAAACCCCGATCTCGACATTGCCATGGGCCCCTGGCCCAGAGCCATCTGGCTGGGTGGGCAGGCAACTCTCATCGTCGAGCCCGATTTGGAGAATCCTCATGGCTGGCAAGTTGCCGCAAAAGACTATCTCAGACAGTTCTGACTTATTCAGCAATCAATGGCTGCAGGTTTTTCTGATTCTGTCTGCAGGAGCACTGACGGTGTGGTTCCACGAAGCCCTCAGGTGGCCACTTAATTTGCCGGGACGACACGGCCTGGAACTGATGGCAATTCTGATGTTTGTACGACTCAGTGCTCCGCAGACTTATGCGGCCAGTCTGGCCGCGATGGGTGGCGTCAGCGCCAGTCTTATCATTAATGATGCCGCTGGCGTCGCTGCCATTATTCTGCTGGCCCAGGGCCTGTTCATCGATAGTGCTTACCGTCTTCTCAAGCACCACAGTCTGACGCTGGCTTTGATGATAATAGTGACGGCACTTGCGCATATGCTCAAACCGCTGATCAAACTGTCATTGCAATCTAATCTCGGTATTGTCAGTGACTCACTTGACCAGGGTTTACTCTATCCACTTGTCACGCATTTCTGCTTTGGCCTTGTCGGCGGTCTCGCCGGTCTGCTGGCCTGGCGCTCCATGCAAAAACTGAAAACCGATAACTAAAACCACGGAGCCTTGATATGAAACCCAAAATGAGGACCCTTTTTTCCGCCCAGCGTTATAGCTCAATAAATATAACGAAGCCTTTTTTGACGACGACTGCCAGTCTGCTGGCTCTCTCAGTTAGTGCCGCCATCAAGGCCGAGATGCCGCCAGAGAATGTTTATCCCCTGGGCCAGATCGTAGTTAAAGAAAACGTGGAAACGGCGAGTCAATTTCGAATCGACAGAGAAGATATGGAGCGCATCAGTGCTCGCAGCCTGGATGAGGCTATCAAGCTAGTGCCCTCCCTCAATGTCAGAAATGGTGCGGATGGCACACCACGTATCGATATTCGCGGCCTCAGAACACGGCAGATCAAGCTCCTGGTCAATGGCGTTCCTTTTAATTCCACTTTTGATGGTCAATTTGATCCTACGCTTATTCCGACATTCGGTATCGGCCGTATCGATCTGAAGGCCGGTGGCTCATCCGTGTTGTATGGTGATGGCGGTATGGGCGGGGTCATGGATATTCAGACCCGAGGTCAGTTCAATGGTCTGCGCAGTGGTTTCAAGGCCGAACTCGGCAGTGATCACTTCTGGCACAGCAATGCTTACGCCGGCTATGGTGATGGTGAAAATGATCTGTTTATGGCAGCAGGCATCCGTTCCCGTGATGGTTTTCCTATGTCCGATGATTTTGACTCGCCTATCGGTCCTGACAGTGAAAATTATCAGGACACGGATGAACGCAATAACAGTGATTATCGCCGGGAGAATTACCTGCTTTCCTATAACCGGCAAGTTACGGAAAAACTCAATATGGGACTGTTTCTCAGTCACCAGCAGGGAGACTACGGCAAACCACCGATTGCATTTGATAGCTCTGACCCTTTTTCGCGTAATGCCCGCTATGAACGGACTGAAGATCAGCGAGGCACTACGCTTCAACTGGGTGGTGATTATGCTCTCAATGATAATTGGGGTGCCAAGCTATGGCTCTATCACAATCAACTAGACGAAACATTATTGGGATTTGATGATGCGAATTACGACAGCATCAGTGAAAACAATAGTTTCCGGCAGAAAGATGAAACCCGTATCCGCGGTGCTTACGCTCAACTTGAT
>JABURN010000003.1 GCA_014762585.1 Methylophaga sp. | reverse complement strand
GTTGGAGTTCAGTTCTGAAGAAACTGCCGATGTGAACCTGCGCAGCCTGTTTGAACAGTAAATGCAGGATTTTCTGGCTGCCATATCGCTTGAAATCCAGCAACTTGAAAACTGGGAGTTCTGGCTGGGCGCTGCAGTCGCGATAACCATTGCTCTGTTTTTATTCTGGCGAATGGCTTGTTGGTATCAGCACGCCAGACTAATACAGAATATACCCACCGCTCGCATCCGATCGGCCCCTCAAGGGTATATTGAGCTGATTGGTCAGGCTGGCATGATGGAAGGACCGGTCATTTTTTCGCCTTTGTCGCAAACGCGCTGCGTCTGGTACAGCTACAAAATTGAAGAAAAGACGCGCGAATACAGCAGCAAAGGCCGAAGCCGTACCCGCTGGCGAGTGGTCAAGCAGGCTACCAGCGAAGAAGTGTTCCTCTTGGAGGATGGCACAGGTGAGTGCGCTATCGATCCTGATGATGCGCAGGTCATTACCCGTAATAAACGGGTCTGGTACAAGCATGATGTGGTGCCACCACGCCGATATACCGAGTGGACTATTCTTGAGGGCGAGCCGCTCTATGCCATGGGATTGTTCAAGAGCGTCGCCAGTGTTGAAGACCAGACCATTCGCCAGCAGGTCAGCCATAAACTGCGCGAGTGGAAACAGGATCCGAACCAGCTACTTCATCGCTATGACACGGATAATGATGGTGAAATCAATCAACAGGAATGGCAGCGAGCGAGAGAGGACGCAACCATTGCAGTTAAAAGACAGATTGGACAGCGTGCCAAAGTAAAACAGCTCAGCATGATGCGAAACAGCCCGCATAAGAGTCAGCCCTATATCCTCTCCACCATACCTGAACAGAAACTCATTGCCCGATATCAGCGTCATGCCTTCGCCGCGATGACTGGTTTTCTGGTGCTCGGCACGATCATTATCTGGGCTATTAATCAACGTTGAAATAAAGCATGCAAGACGATATTGAACACTTATTCGCTGATGGTGGCCTGCTATCCCAACATGTTGAGCATTACAGTGCCCGCAGCCAGCAGATTGAAATGGCAGAAAAAGTCACTGAGGCACTGACAAACCGGGAAACACTGATAGCCGAAGCCGGCACCGGTACCGGTAAAACCTATGCCTATCTGGCGCCCGCCATATTATCAGGGCAAAAAGTCTTCATCTCAACCGGCACAAAAAATCTACAAGATCAATTATTTAAAAAGGATTTGCCGAAACTGCGTGAAGTCCTGTCTGCGCCATTAAAAGCGGCTTTGCTAAAGGGGCGCAGTAATTATCTGTGCCATTACCGGCTGTCATTGGCAGAAACTGAACCCAGTTCAGCGATGAACCAACATGTGTTGCAGGACCTTCGCGAATGGACCGGTAAAACTGATTCCGGTGATCTGAGTGAGACAGATTTGCTGGAGGAGCAATCTCCGTTATGGCCCAAAGTGACCTCGACCGTCGACAACTGCCTGGGGCAGCAGTGCCCGGATTATGATCAGTGTTTTATCGTCGAAGCCCGTCGCAAGGCGCAGGAAGCCGATATTGTGATCGTCAATCATCACCTGTTGATGTCAGATATGGCGCTAAAGGCCTCTGGGCAGGGAGAGGTGTTGCCGGATGCGGATGCTTTTATTATCGACGAAGCCCATCAGTTACCCGCAATTGCCAGTCAGTTTCTGGGCCATCGGGTCAGCAGTCATCAGTTGCAGGAGCTGAGCCGAGACAGCATCAGGGAAATGGAGCTGGAAGCCAATGATATGGACAGTATCCGCCAAGCGGCTGAGAAACTGGAAAACCGTTTGCACCAGTTTAAACTGAGCCTGGGTGATAGTGAGCAACGTCTGCCGTGGCATCAGTGTCTGCAGCGTTTTCCCGATGTTAAGGATCAACTGGAGATATTGATAAGCAGCGTTGAAACCCTGATGGAAACGCTGGAAACAGCCAGCGAACGGAGCAGGGGACTGGAACAATGCTATGAACGCAGTCAGGACTTGATTGATCGCTTATCAATATTCAGTGATAACGCTGAAGATGACAATCTGGTGCTATGGCTCGATATTCGTGGCAACAGTTTTGTCTTGCATGCCACACCGCAGGAAGTCAGTCAGCATTTTCAGCAATGGATCGCCGAGAAACCCAGTGCCTGGGTGTTTACCTCAGCCACATTAACCGTAGCCGGCAAATTCAATAACTTCATTCAGCAGTTAGGCTTGGAAGATCCGCTCACAGCCAGTTGGCAGAGCCCATTTGATTATGCCCGTCAGAGCCTTTTATATATGCCATCGATACCGGTTGAGCCCTCGCATCATGGTTATAACCAGCATATTGCCGAGATTGCACGTTCGGTCATCGAACACAGCCGGGGCCGGACTTTTCTGCTTTTCACCAGTTACCGGGCTTTGAATGAGGTCGCCGAAGCATTGCAGGATATGGATTATCCAATTCTGGTGCAGGGCAGCCGCGCCAAAAACCAGCTGTTGGCAGAATTCAGAGATCACGGGAATGCGGTGTTACTGGGCACAAACAGCTTCTGGGAGGGGGTGGACGTCAGAGGGGAAGCCTTATCCTGCGTGTTAATCGATAAAATTCCTTTTGCCTCACCGGGTGACCCGGTGTTGGAAGCCAGAATTAATCATTTGCGAGAGCGGGGCGGTAATCCATTTCGATCGATTCAAATCCCCTCAGCCGTGATTCAACTGAAACAGGGCATAGGCCGACTGATCAGAGACAAGCAGGACTCGGGCGTGTTGGTACTGTGTGATCCACGGTTCTTAAGCAAACCCTATGGTAAAGTCTTCATGCGCAGCCTGCCACCAATGCCCATAACGCAGAATATTGATGATGTCGCGGCGTTTTTCAGCGAAGAAGCCTTGAGTTCTGCTAATTAAGATCAGCGGCAAACTCTTTCAGTAAATCCAGTGGAATAATTTCGGTTGCCCGCTGATGGGTACCAGCCAGGTAAACGCGGGGTGCCATATTGTGTTCATAGGCTTCCAGCCAGCGAACGGCGCACAGACACCAGCGATCACCTTCCTTTAGACCGGGGAATCCGAACTCTTCCATTGGGGTCGTCAGGTCATTGCCACGAAAACGTGAATACTCAAGAAATGCCTGATTCACCTGAACACAAACAGTGTGCTGGCCATAATCGGCATCGCTTGTGTTGCAGCAACCATCGCGGTAGAAACCTGTCAGGGGTTCTTCACTGCAGGACTGAAGCGGTTCTCCAAACACATTCAAGGATTCATCGATATCCATTAATCACCTGGTTTCCTTAACATTTTCCTGACTTCACCGACATGCATTTCCTCTTCAGAAATTTTCTGGCGGGCATATTCTTCCAGCATCACACTCTTGCCCGCGACCAGTTGCAGCAAGGCATGATATTTCTCAATTGACAGCTGCTCGTGATCCAGTGATTCATGCAGAATGGCCCCGATGTCATGCTGTTGAGATTCCAGCAGGGGGCCAATGCCCAGTGACGGATGATAACCAAGATGGGTGATGAGTTCACCTGCCTCCTGAGCATGCGTCAGGGATTCATCGGCCTGGCTTCGCATCCAGGATACGATGGGAATACGGCCGTAACCATACACCATAAATGAATAGTGGGTGTAGCGAACCACACCCGCCAGTTCAGTTTCAAGAATTTGATTGAGTAAATTGACTACTTTATTAGTGTCTAAAGCCTGGTCAGTCATATCAGACCTCCCGTGATTTAGCTCAGATGAATTGTGCCATCCACTTTATGCTTGATAGACAGCGCAGGGACGTCCAGCGTCATTTTGACTTCAATGGTTTCCATACCATTGAGTTCATCATTATCCAGCGCTCGGATAATCGCATGTTCGATTTCACGCTGTGAGGTCACACCAACTTCCTTGAGAAATTTACGAATATCCATGTTTAACATTTCTTCATTCATGGTATCGCTCCAGTACGAATTTAATCGTATTTGATGTATTTGAAGCGTGGATCGTCAGGCGTGCCGGTTAATGCACCTTCTTCCAGACCGGGCTGCCACATGACCACTTCTTCAATTTTCCTGGCCAGTTCGAAATCTTTGTCGGTAATGCCTTTGGCAGCGTGATTGACCAGTTTGACGATAACAAAAGCGTAGGACACAGTCAGATCCGGATGGTGGAATGCTGCTTCAGCCAGGTGACCTACCGTGTTGACCACCATCAAGGTGCTTTTCCAACTGCTGGTTTTGTATTTGCGTCGGATCCAGCCGTTTTCCAGATACCAGTGAGGTAACTCTTCCTTCAGCTTCGCCTCGACCTCTTCATCGGAGTAGGTTTTTTCTTTGCCGTCTTCTCTCCAGCTCATGTTCATCACCTCCTTAATAAGTTTATTGTACGCCCAGTTAGACATATTTATATAACACTGTCAAAACACTGTAGAAATGCGGGAAACGGTTTGTCTTGCAGCGTTTAAAGAGTAAGATGAAGTTAGTGATTTTGAAGAAGGGGAGACACCTTATGAATGATGCCGCCAGCTTCAGAGAAGTCGGTTTTTTATCAGAACAATGCTGCAGTGGCGACTTTGCCACAGAGATAAAGCAAAGCAACTATTACACAGTCTGCAAAGACCTCAACAAGCTGGGGCAATCAGTCCTCAATCATTGTCACATCCACCCGGATGATGAAAAAGAGGTGTATCTGACACTGCATTTTCAGCGCATGCTGTCACATTTCCAGTCCATTATTCTGATGTCTGAACGCGGCATGACGCATCAGGTTGAAATTATGACCCGCTGCATGCTGGAGCTTTTATTTAACCTGGTGGCACTGCATCAGCATGATGATCTGCTTGCGGCCCTGACGGTGGGCAATGATGACCAGAGAAGGGAAGTGCTGATTAAGCTCTATAACGAGCAGCTAGAGACACCCACATTCACCGAAGATGAAATGTCTCATCTGAAAAAAGTCATCAACAGCGCCGATGAAGACGACCGTGATGATATTCATGTTTTTATCAAAGCGGAGCTGGCAGGACTGTTGAATGAATACCGCACAACCTATCAATTACTGAGCGAGAGCGTTCACAGCAATCTGCATTCACTAAAAGCCGATCTGGATATTGATGAACGTAGTGATGCCATTGTTGGCATTAATACACGAGCCGATCACCAGGACAGACTCTCAACATTGATGTTAACCGCGGGGGATTACCTGATTGCCGGCGTAGAGATCATGCTCAAGATTCATCGCCAACCCGAAGAACAGACATCAAGTCTGGAGGCCATCAAACACAAAGCGCAGGATGTCTGGAAACATATCGTTGTGAAAGTCTCACACCGATAACTTTTAGTATTTATCTTTTGAAGGCCCAACTGAAATTCTCAGTTGGGCTTTTTTATGCTTTCAGAATTAAAAATCTGGTGATGATTACCGGGCATAACACGTCAGAAATTAAATTCTGAACTGCTGCTTTTTGGATTTTTAGCACCTGAAGTGGAGAAGTGAACATTTAATATTGTGAGCACTTACATATCTCTTAGATATTATTCATGAATACATAATTTAACATAATATATATTATGCGAACTTAAATGGACTCAAAAAACAAAGTGAAATTCACGCTTCTGTTGTGGTTCGTATCATTTAGGTTATGACAAATTGAGATTCAGGTACTGACTGACAACTCGTGTCACCAGATAGAAGCAGTCCATGACCATAAACCACTTAACATCGTAAACAGCCACATTTTGTGGTGAGCTGTCTGGTATAGAGAGTTTAGAGGCTGTTATTTATTAAGACATCGCTTCAGCTAGTTGCTGGTTGAGCCATGTTACAAAAAAATCAATATTGGATTGCATACCTGATGATAGGGATTTTCTACTTACCAGATAGTATTTGAGACCTTCTACAGAATGTGTGCCGGGCAATCTTACCAACCACTCATTCTGGACATAGTCATCAACGAGTATGTCACTGACAAACGCCACTCCCCGTCCTGATACTGCGGCCTGAATAACATGGTTTTCTTGATCATAGCTTTCTGCTTTTTGTGTCTGATACCTGCCATTATCAATGCAACCGGTGAAGCTTATATTAGGCAGGGCTTTATTTTTCCAATTAGTCGTAATGACTGGAATAGTCTTACTACTCAAACCTGATATATATGCTTTAGAGGCATATAGGCCCATAGTTTCTGTAACTAAGGGTGTGGCATTTTTCGTGTTATCAATGTCTTTAGAGTAGCGAATGGCTAAATCAATATTCTGGCTGGATTTCATATCAACAACGTCGTCTGAGGTGACAATCGAAACCTTGAGCCCAGCGTTAAGTTTTTGGAAATCAGCCAGCTTGGGTACCAGCCACATGGAGGCAAAAGCGACTGTTGTTGTTACTGTGATTTGTTTATCTTCACTGGTGATGTCATCCAAAGTTCGTGTCAGCTCACTAAATATTCGTTGACTGACATCCGCCAGTTGTTGTCCCTTCTCTGTTAGTTGAATCTCTCTGGTCAAACGTATGAATAACGTTTGACCTAAGACCTCTTCGAGCTTTCTCATTTGATGCGAAACCGCTGTGGGAGTGATATGTAGCTCAGTTGCTGCATCTTTAAAACTTTTTAGCTGGGCTGCTCTGCTAAAGGTATAGAGCATATTAAGGTTCGGGATTTTGGTCATCATTTAACCTATACATGAGATAAATTCATCCAAGCTGAAGATAATATCATTTGTAAAACAATAGGATAAGTAGAAGTATAGTTCATAAAATTCATCACGCCTGAATTAGGAGACGAACATGACTGTATTACTTATTGAAGCAAGTGCCAGACCGATTAATAACGAGAAAGCTTCACATTCTTCCCTTTCCCGCACTTTGGCACGTGAATTCATCAAAAAATTAGATGAATATTCACCTGATGAAGAAATCATTTACCGTGATGTGGGAGCGTTACCACCAGCCTTTATCAGCCATGACTGGATCGGCGCGGTCTTCACACCTGATGACAAGAGAACTATGCAGCAAAAACAGTTGCTTAGTCAGTCTGATACGCTCATCGATGAGCTGGTAAGGGCTGACCTGATAGTG
>JABURN010000071.1 GCA_014762585.1 Methylophaga sp. | reverse complement strand
ATGTCAGTATTCAGATTCAAGCTGCGGGTTCTTCAACTGCACCGCCTGCACTGACTGAAGGTACTTCAAACTTCGGCCCTATGAGCCGCCAGATGAAAGATAAAGAACTGGCTGCGTTTGAAGAAAAATTCGGTTACAAACCCACTGCCATTCCTGTCGCTATCGACGCTTTGGCTGTCTATGTTCACAAAGATAATCCAATCGAAGGTCTGACCATTCCACAGGTGGATGCGATTTTCTCTGCTACCCGTAAATGCGGTTATTCAGAAGACGTCACCAACTGGGGTCAACTGGGTATTGAAAACCTGGGCGCGATTCAGCTCTACGGTCGTAACTCGGTATCCGGTACCTACGGTTACTTTAAAGACAACGCCCTGTGTAAGGGTGACTTCAAAAACAGCGTGAATGAGCAGCCTGGTTCTGCTTCAGTGGTTCAGGGCGTGACCAAATCACTGAACGGTATTGGCTACTCCGGTATCGGTTACAAAACTTCTGGTGTGAAAGCGGTGCCACTGGCTAAAGAAGAAGGTCAACCGTTCATCGAAGCAACTGCTGAAAATGCAGCCAGCGGAAAGTTCCCTATGGCCCGTTTCCTGTGGGTTTACGTGAACAAAGCACCTAACAAGCCGATGTCACCGATTGACCGTGAATTCGTCAAAATGGTCCTGTCTAAAGTCGGTCAGCAAGTGGTTGTAAAAGATGGCTACGTGCCACTACCAGCTAGTGTTGCTGAAAAGGCACTGGAAAAAATTCAATAAGCAATTATTGAAATGACAGACAAAGCGCCCCGTGTTGTACAAGACACGGGGCGTTTTTGCTGTCAAAACAACCCTGAAGCTTTTGCCATGCAGACGCTTGAGGATTGTTTCGGAAATCACATAACTTTGGTAATGCTCGATGCAAGAACAAACAGTTGACGATCAAACCGTGCTGCCGGCACCGGATTCCACCATCGCCAAACGGCGACGTGCCTGGCGCGAAACCAAAGATAAAGTCGCTAAATACGGCGTCGGTTTCGGCGGTATCTCGGTTATTCTGGCCATTGTGCTTATTTTCTTTTATCTGCTTTACGTGGTCTTGCCGCTGTTTCAGGGGGCCAGCCTGGAAACCCGCACGATTTACCAGACTGAACAGACCGGCAGCCAATTTCTGACTTTGAATGAATACAATGACGTTGCCCTGTCTGTGAATGACAACGGTACGGCGCGTTTCTTCGAAGCTGAAAACGGCGCCACCATGCTCAATGTGGAATTACCGGTCAATGCTGAGGCCATTACCGCCACCGCTGCCGGCGCAGCGGTCACCGGCGTATTTGCATACGGCATGGCGGACGGTTCGGCACTGGTATTTAACCAGGACTACAAAATTACTTACCCGACCGGCACGCAACGCAAAATCATTCCGCGGATTGAATATCCTCTGGGTGAGGCGCTGGTTAAGGTTGACCCTCAGGGGCAGCCACTGGAGCTGCTCAGTGTTCAGAGTTATGACGACAAGACCACTTTCGCCGCAGTGACAGCTGATCAGCGGGTGGTGTTGAAATCAGTGATTCGTGAATCGAGCTTCCTGGATCCGTCAGAGTTTACTCTGAAGGAAAAAGCCGCAGAAATCAGTCTTACAGGAGCTGCCCGTGTCACCCATCTGCAACTGGATATCGAGCAGCGCGAACTGTATTTCGTTGACGATAAGGGCTTTATTTATTTTTACGATGTGCAAAACGTCGAGAGCCCGCGACTGGTACAGAAGGTTAAAGCCGTCCCTACCGGGGTCAGCATTACCTCACTGGAATTTCTGACCGGAGGTATTTCGGTGCTGGTGGGTCGCAGTGATGGTCAGATCGATCAGTGGTTCCCGGTGCGTGATAAGGACAATAACTACTTCCTGCACAATGTCCGCAGCTTCGATGATCAGAATGCCGCTATCGTTTCGATTGCGGTGGAGCAGGCGCGCAAAGGCTTCCTGGCCCTGGACAGTACTGGCAAACTGGGTATTTACCACACGACAGCCCAGCGTACCCTGCTGGTCGAGCCACAGCTCGAATCCGCCGATGCCGTGATGTCGCTGTCACCTCGTGCCAATGGTCTCATCAGCCTGACTGCCGATGGTCAGGCCAAACTGATTCACATTGATAACGAGCATCCGGATATTTCCTGGCATTCGTTGTGGGAAAAAGTCTGGTATGAGAGCCGCAGTGAGCCGGAACATATCTGGCAGTCTTCCTCTGCCAGCAGTGACTTCGAGCCCAAGTTCAGCCTGACGCCGTTGACCTTCGGTACTATCAAGGCAGCGTTCTACGCGATGCTGGTGGCGGTGCCGCTGGCTATCATGGGCGCGATTTTCACAGCCTATTTCATGTCGCCGAAGATGCGCTCTATCGTCAAGCCTACCATCGAAATCATGGAAGCCCTGCCGACGGTGATTCTGGGTTTTCTCGCGGTTCTATGGCTGGCACCGATTGTGGAAGATAATCTGCCCGGGGTGTTCACCATCCTGTTTATGCTGCCGCTGATGATTATTCTCACCGCCTGGGCCTGGACCAAACTGCCCCGGCGCTGGCGTGAAGCGATTCCTGACGGCTGGGAAGCGGCGATTCTGATTCCGGTTGTGATTGTGGTCGGTATCGTTTCGATGTCACTGAGTTCCAGCATTGAGCTGTGGCTGTTCGATGGCAATATGCCACAGTTCCTCAATGATATTGGTATCGATTTTGACCAGCGGAACTCACTGGTAGTTGGCCTCGTAATGGGCTTTGCTGTTATCCCGACTATCTTCTCGATTACTGAAGATGCCATCTTCGGTGTGCCTAAACATCTGACTATCGGCTCACTGGCGCTGGGCGCGACGCCGTGGCAGACCATGACCCGTGTCGTTCTGCTGACAGCCAGCCCGGGTATTTTCTCAGCGGTGATGATCGGTCTCGGCCGCGCGGTCGGTGAGACCATGATCGTACTGATGGCGACCGGTAACACCCCCATCATGGACTTCAATATTTTCGAAGGTTTCCGTGCCCTGTCAGCCAATATCGCGGTGGAAATGCCGGAAGCCGAGGTGAACAGCTCGCACTACCGGGTACTGTTCCTGGCTGCGCTGGTGTTGTTCATGGCCACCTTTGTACTGAACACGGCGGCAGAAGTAGTCCGTCAACGTTTGCGTAAAAAATACAGCAGCCTGTAATGGATAAAACAATGTCTCAGAGTTCTTCAATTAAATCCTGGTTCAACACTGGCAAACCCTGGGTCTGGTTGAATGCCGGTGCCGTCAGCATCAGCCTGGTGATGGTCGTGGGTCTGGTGCTGCTTATCGCAGTGCGTGGCCTGAGCCATTTCTGGCCTGCCGATATCATGGAACTCACCTATCAGGAGCCGGGCCAGCCTGCCGAAACCCTGATTGGTGAGCGGATTGATCATGAAACCGTTCCGGCTGCCCGTCTGGCTTTGTCCGGTGTCCAGTTGCCGGAAGGTCAGGAGTTTGCCCAGCGCACGCTGCTGAAAGTCGGTAACCGTGATTATTTCGGCCTGGATTTCCGCTGGATTAATGACCCCTGGATCAGTGATATCCGCTATCCCGAGGGCATCATGGCGATCGAGCGTCGTGAATGGGGCAATTTCTACGGCTATCTGGTGAATGTCAAACAGGAAGGTGAAGTTGTCGCCAGTGGTGATGGCGCTTACCAGGAATTCATGCAGCGGCTGGAACGCAGTAATGAACTGATGCGCCAGATCAAAACGCTGGAAAAGGACGACATCGGTCAGATTAACCACGGTCTGGAAGAAATCCGACTGGAAAAACGCCGCCTGCAGATGGATGACGTGCCGGAAGGCACGCTACCCTACCAGGAGCTGGAAGAGCAGAAACAGCAGCTCAATGACCGTTATGCCACCTTACGCGAAGAACTGAGTGACCTGTATCAGGCGATGAACCGTGATCAGATCATGGTGCGCATGTCTGATGGTCGTGAAGTTGAGATTCCGCTGGCCAAGATCGTGCACGTCTATAAACCCAACGGTATGGGCATCAGCGAGAAGTTCGGCCAGTATTTCCACCATGTCTGGGAATTTGTCTCCGGTGAGCCGCGTGAAGCCAACACCGAAGGCGGTATCTTCCCGGCCATTTTCGGTACCGTGATGATGGTTATCATCATGTCGATTCTGGTGACGCCTTTCGGTGTTATCGCCGCCGTTTATCTGAAAGAGTATGCCAAGCAGGGTCCGGTTGTGCGACTTATTCGCATCGCGGTGAATAACCTGGCGGGTGTACCGTCAATTGTTTACGGTGTGTTCGGTCTCGGTTTCTTTGTCTACTTTATCGGTGGCAGCATCGATGAGATCTTCTTCCAGGCTAAATTACCGTCGCCGACTTTCGGGTCACCCGGTCTGTTGTGGGCCTCACTGACGCTCGCTATTCTGACGGTGCCGGTGGTTATCGTTGCAACCGAAGAGGGTCTGTCGCGGATACCAAGGGCGATTCGTGAAGGCAGCCTGGCACTCGGCGCCACCAAGGCTGAAACCTTGTGGCGGACCGTGCTGCCGATGGCCGCACCGGCAATGATGACTGGTCTGATTCTGGCCGTCGCCCGTGCAGCCGGCGAGGTGGCACCACTGATGATGGTGGGTGTGGTGAAACTGGCCCCGGCCCTGGCTGTCGATAATATCGCCCCGTATCTGCATCTGGACAGACAGTTTATGCACCTGGGCTTTCATATTTACGATGTCGGCTTCCAGAGCCCGAACGTCGAAGCCGCGAGGCCGCTGGTTTATGCCACCGCATTCCTGCTGGTCCTGATTATTGTGGTCCTGAATCTGGCAGCGATTGGTATTCGCAATCGTCTGCGCGAAACTTACAAAGCAACTGAGAGTTAAGCCATGCAAGCAGTCAATGAACAAAAAAACGTAGCGCGTGGTATTGATATCGAATCAATGTCACGTGGTCCACGCGTCAATCTGGCAGATGAAACCGTCTGTCTGGAAGTCAAAGACTTCAACCTTTTCTACGGCGACAAGCAGGCGCTGCATGGTATTAACATGCAGATCCCGAAAAACCGCGTCACCGCCTTTATCGGGCCCAGTGGTTGCGGTAAATCGACTCTGCTGCGCTGCTTCAACCGGATGAACGATCTGATTGACACCGTAAAGATGGATGGCCATTTGCTGCTCGACAATATGGAAATCAACTCGCCGTCTGTGAATGTGGCTGATCTGCGTCGTCAGGTGGGTATGGTGTTTCAAAAGCCGAATCCCTTCCCTAAATCAATTTATGAAAACGTCGCTTACGGTCTGCGCCTGCAGGGTGTGAACGATCGCGCCACCCTCGACAAAGTAGTGGAAAAATCGCTGAAAGGCGCCGCTTTGTGGGATGAAGTCAAAGATCGTCTGCATGAGTCCGCCATGGGCATGTCCGGTGGTCAGCAGCAGCGTCTGGTGATTGCACGCGCGATTGCGATTGAACCCGAAGTGCTGCTGCTCGACGAACCGGCTTCTGCACTTGACCCCCTGTCGACCTTGAAGATCGAGGAACTGATATACGAGCTCAAGGACAAGTACACCATTGTGATCGTAACCCATAATATGCAGCAGGCGGCGCGGGTATCTGATTACACCGCCTTTATGTACATGGGCGAACTGATCGAGTTCGGCGCCACTGACGAGTTGTTTACCAACCCGGCCAAGAAGCAGACAGAAGACTATATTACCGGTCGTTACGGTTAATACCGGTGCCAAGGAGATATCAAGATGGTAAGCAATAATTCCCAACATATTTCTCAGCAGTTCGAAAATGAACTGCAGGATATCCGCTCCCGAGTCATGGCCATGGGAGGACTGGTTGAACAGCAGGTAGCCAACGCTATGGAAGCGCTGATTACCGGCGACAGTGAAATGGCCCGTGAAGTCATCAGCTTTGATGAACAGGTCAATGAGATGGAAATTGCGATCGACGAGGAATGTATCCAGATCATCGCATTGCGGCAACCGACAGCCAGTGATCTACGCCTGGTTACCGGTATCGAGAAAACGATCACTGATCTGGAACGTATCGGTGATGAATCAGTCCGTATTGCCAGAATGGCGATCAACCTGTCGGAAAAAGACCGACCCAAGCGTAACTACCGCGAGTTGCAGAGTCTGGGCAATCATGTCCGTGGCATGCTGCGTGATTCGCTGGATGCCTTTGCGCGTTTTGACGTGGAAATGGCACTGCGGGTCGCCAAAGAAGATCGCGAAGTCGATGCCGAATACGAAGGCATCCTGCGTCAGTTGATGACTTATATGATGGAAGATACCCGCCAGGTCAGCCGCGTGGTTGACATGATGTGGTCAGCGCGTTCGTTGGAGCGTATCGGCGATCATGCACACAACGTCTGCGAACATATTATCTACCTGGTGGAAGGTAAGGATGTTCGCCATCTCAGTATCGAGAAGGCTGAAAAAGTGGTTAAGGGTGAGCCCATCGACTGATTTCATGCTTTTAGTTTCTCTCTAGTGGCTTGGCCCGTATCGTTGGATACGGGCTTTTTTTGCCGGATGATTGTTTCCAGTCAGGCTGGTGGGGCAGAATAAGCGGAACATGACTGACGAAACTACGCCACAGCCGACTTCACACGACGTTCTCGCCGCTGTCGATCTTGGCTCAAACAGCTTTCATATGATCATTGCCCGTCTGCGCGACGGCCATTTTCAGGTGGTCGATCGCCTGCGCGAGATGGTGCAGTTACGCGCCGGGCTGGATAAGGATAATTACCTGTCGCTGGAAGCCCAGGAACGGGCATTAGCCTGCCTGGAGCGTTTCGGTGAACGCATTCGCCACCTGCCATTCGGCGATGTGCGGGTGGTGGGGACTAACACGCTGCGCATTGCTCATAACTCGCGTCGTTTTCTGCGTCAGGCGAGGCTGGAACTGGGTCACCCGATTGAAATCGTTACCGGTGAAGAGGAAGCGCGGCTGATTTATCTGGGTGTAGCCCATGAACTGGCCTTTGATAACAGCCGCCGGCTGGTGATGGATATCGGCGGCGGCAGTACCGAATTCATTATCGGCGAGGGCTTTCAGGGCCGGATGCGGGAAAGCCTGGAAATGGGCTGCGTCAGTTATTCGCAGAAATATTTTGCGGATGGCCTGACGCCGGCA
>JABURN010000078.1 GCA_014762585.1 Methylophaga sp. | reverse complement strand
ACGGATGCAGATCGATGCGATCGAGCAGCGTCACAACGTCAAGATTGTGCTGATTCCGAACCCGCATCTGGAAACACCGCATTATGATATCGAACGGATCAAGGACGGCAATGTTCGTCAGCAGGTCAGCCATCAGATGATGACCACACCGGAAGTAGAAACTCCGGTTGTGCTGCGTGATAAGCCGGTCATGGAACAACCGGCGGTAACTGGTATTTCACCTTCTGCGCCGGCACCCGTGATCAATCGCGACAAAGAAGAGCCACAGAAACCGAGCCTGCTCAAACGTCTGCTCAATGTTTTGACCGGTAAACCGGAAGCAGAAGAAGAGGATAAGAAGAAAGACAAAAAGACTGAGCCGAAAAAGCCAGGTCGCTCGCAAAGCCGCAATAGCAATCGTGGCAACCGCGGTGGTAATGAACGTCGCAAGCCGCGCCGCCGTCCTGAAAACCAGGACAACAGCGATGACAGCAAGAAGCCGGAAGAGAAGAAGTCCGGCAGTGATAACAAGCCTCAGTCGGACAGTGATGATAACGGCAAACCACGCAGTGGTAATGGCCGTCGTTCGCGCCGTGGCGGCCGTCGTCGTCGTTCCCGTCCGGAAACGGCAGATCAGGCCATCAGGCAGGAACAGGAGAAGGGCAATGTGCCACCGGAACCCAAGCCTGAGGTGAATGGCAATGCTATCCCTGACCCGGAGCCAGAGGTAAACGGCAACCTGATCAAGTCGGATAAAGAGCCAGAAATTGATGGTAATAAAATTCCTGCCAGCAAGCCTAAGCGCACACGTTCCTCATCAGGTACCAGCAATCGTCGCCGCCGCACTGGGGAAAATAAAGACAGTGCGCCAGTGAGTGACGAAGCTAAAACCAAGTCCTCCAGCGACAGTAAGCCGGCCTCTGATGCGAAACAGGACAAGGCCGAGTCTGCTGCCAAGCAGACCAGTGCGCCTGACAAGTCTGAACCAGCTGCCAAGCAGGAGAATGCATCTGGCAGTGAGGAAAAGAAGCGTGCGCCTGCTAAAGAAAAGGCTGAAACCAAGCCGCGCGACACAGGTGTAGAAAAAAACACCGCATCGGATGATAATGGCAAGGAAGAGAAATCCAAGGCCAAACCCGAAGCGAGTGCAACATCTCATGCCCAGGAAAAGTGATATTCCCTGTGAACATCTGCTGGCCTTAATCGGTCAGCAGGTCACTTATCATCAGCATCGCTGTGAGATCATCGAATTGCTGGATGGTTGTCAGCTGGTACTTCAGGTGCTGGAAAATGACCATGATATTCAGCCGACCCAGTATGGTGAGGGGCATCGTACCGTGCCTGTGACCTACACGCTGCCGGTATTTGATGGTGAGGGTAATCTGCATGCCGAGCTGGTGGCCGCAGGGCTGGACAAGTTACTCAGCCAGTATCTCCCTGACAGCCAATAGATCCGCTTCTGTATCCACGCCGTGACCGGCACTGATCAAAGCTTCAGTCATATGAATCTTCTTACCGTGGAAAAGTGCGCGCAGCTGTTCCAGTGACTCCTCGGTTTCCAGTAAGCAGGGTGTCAGCTCGGAATAATGTTTAAGGAATGCAGCCCGGTAGCCATAGAGGCCGATATGCCGGTAATGCGGCAGCTCAGGCGGCAGGGTAGAATCGGTATTGAAATGGTCGCGCATCCAGGGAATCGGGGCCCGGCTGAAATACAGTGCATAGCCGTTGCCATCCATCACCACTTTTACCACATTGGGGTCGAAAACCTGTTTTTCCTGTTTGATACGGCTGAACAGAGAAGCCATATCCGCCTGCGGATGTTGTGCCAGATCAGCGGCAACCTGATTGATCAGCAAAGCCGGCAGACAGGGTTCATCTCCCTGCACATTGATCACAATATCCTCATCTGCAAAGCCGCGGTTTTGGGCGACTTCGGCCAGACGGTCGGTACCGGAGCGGTGATGATCAGCTGTCATGCAGACATCCGCACCAAAGCGGGTGGCCGCATCAGCAATGCGCTGATCGTCAGTCGCAATAATGACCGTGTCGGCATCACTCTCACAGGCACGCTCGTAAACATGCTGAATCATCGGCTTACCGGCGATATCCAGCAGGGGCTTACCCGGCAGGCGGCTTGAGGCATAGCGGGCCGGAATAACAATCTTGAAACTCATTGAGACTTAAATCTCTTCGTCTGCAGCGAGTTCGCGGGCTTCTTCGGTCAGCATGACCGGAATATCATCACGTATAGGATAGGCTAGCCTGCAGCCGCGACAGATGAGTTCCTGACGGGCTTTGTTGTAATGCAGGCTGCCTTTGCAGGCGGGACAGGCCAGAATTTCCAGTAAGGCATTATCCATCAGTGGGATCCTTTAATTTGTTCAGTATGGCTTGCGCCAGGCTGTCATCAATGCGGGCGGTCACCGGCAGATACCAGTGATTTGGCCGGGCGAATGCCTGACATTTTACCGCATCCTTCTCGGTCATCAGTACCGGTAGCTCATCGGCAAAGTCCAGATCGGCGGCATGAAAGTCATGATGGTCGTCAAAAGCATGCGGGTGCACAATGATGCCCTGCTCGCACAATAAATCGAAAAAGCGCTGCGGGTGGCCGATGCCGGCCACAGCATACACTTCCTGCTCGTGGAATGCGGTCAGTGGTAGCTGCTTTTCCGGATCGGCGAGATTATGCCAGCGACGGGCCTCCAGTTGCATCTGGTAGCGCTGGCTCGCCGCCTCACCGTGATAAACCACAAAATCGACCGACTGTAGCCGAGCTATCGGCTCACGTAGTGGCCCTGCCGGCAGGCAGAGCTTATTGCCAAAACGCCGCTCACTGTCGACCAGACAGATTTCGATATCACGTTCCAGCGCATAGTGCTGAAGACCATCATCGGAAATAATGACATCACAGGACTGCTGACTCAGCAAATGTACCGCTGCGGCACTGCGGTTCGGGTCGACGACGACCGGACAGCCACTGCGCCGGGCGATCAATACCGGCTCGTCACCGGCTTCCCCCGTGGCGGTGTCACCCATTACATCAAGTGGATACTGTTTGGCCTTGCCGCCATAACCGCGGCTGATAATGCCCGGGGTATATCCGGCTTGTTTTAGCTGATCACAGAGCCACAAGACAAAGGGGGTTTTACCGGTGCCGCCGACACTGATATTGCCAACAACAATCACCGGGACCCGCATTTTATGACGGGTCAGCCAGCCGCGCTGGTAAGCGCTTCTGCGAGCGGCACTTATAAGGCGATAAAGCAGGCTCAGCGGTAACAGCAGCCAGCGCACCGGATGCGGTCGGTACCAGCTGTCACTGAGCCATTTCATTGGATTTATGCCTGCTCCTGAAATTGCAGGCGATGCAGTTCGGCATAGTGCTTACCTTTCGCCAGCAGTTCGCCGTGGGTGCCGGTTTCCATAATCTCACCATTGTGCATCACTACAATCAAATCGGCTTTTTCAATGGTCGACAAGCGGTGTGCGATAACCAGCGTAGTGCGTTGCTGCATCAGATGTTCCAGCGCTGCCTGAATATGTCGTTCAGCTTCGGTATCCAGTGCCGAGGTGGCTTCATCAAGAATCAGAATCGGCGAATCACGCAGCAGCGCCCGGGCAATCGCCAGACGCTGACGCTGACCACCGGACAGTAACACCCCGTTTTCACCGACCTGGGTTTGTAAACCTTCGGGCAGGCGTTGAATAAAGTCCCAGGCATGGGCGGATTTGGCGGCATCAGTAATCGCCTGCTCAGTGATCTCGCCGGGCAAACCATAGCGGATATTGTTGGCAATGCTATCGTTGAACAGGACGACTTGCTGATTCACCAGGGAAATTTGACGTCTCAAGTCGGCCAGTTTGAGTTCATTGATATCGATACCATCAATCAGAATCTTGCCGTCGCGGACATTGTAGAAGCGGGCCAAAAGGCTCACGAGGGTGGTTTTACCACTACCGGAGTGGCCGACAAAGGCAATGGTCTGCCCGGGCCTGGCGCTGAAACTGATATGACTCAGTACCCGGCCTTTATCCTGGTTGTAACTGAAGCTGACATCACGGTATTCGATATGGCCTTCAGCGCGTTTTAACTCACGTTCACCGTCATCGACTTCAGGCTGTTCATCCAGCAGTTTGAAAATGCTTTCGGCAGCGGCAATACCGGCCTGCAACTTGGCATTGACCTTGGTCAGGCGTTTCATCGGCGTCAGCAGCATCATCATGGCGGTGATAAAAGAAATGAAATCGCCGACTGTAATTCTGTCGAGCATCTGCGGCATGGTCGCGATATAGATAACCAGCGCCATACCAACAGCAGCAATCAGTGCCGTCAGAGGCTGACTCACGGCATCGGTGGCAATTTTCTTCATCTGCTGACGGCGGTTGCCCTGGTTAACCTTGTCAAAGCGTTTGGATTCGTAGCTCTGACCGCCAAAGGTTTTCACCTCACGATGGCCCTCAATGATTTCGCCGGAAACATGACTGACATCGCCCATTGAGTTCTGAATATTTTTACTGATGCGGCGAAAACGAATACTGACGTAATACACCAGTAGAGCGATAAAGGGGACGGTGAAGAAAATCAGTAAGGATAAAAAGCCGCTGAGATAGAACATCCAGATCAAAAGACCAATGATAGTCAGGCTGTCGCGGATGATAGTCAGAACCGCATCCGTCGCTGCTGAAGCGACCTGCTCTACATCATAGACCAGCTTCGACATCAACTGACCTGAGGTGCTGTGATCGTAGAATGGGGCGGGTAAGACCAGCAGCTTGTTAAACATCTGCTCGCGCAGGGTTTTGATCACATTACGGGCAATCCAGCCCAGGCCATAGGTGGTGAAAAAGTCAGCCAGCCCCCGCACCAGAAACAGGCCGACAATGGCGAGAGGTATCAGCTGAATCACACTGGGGTCACGCTCGACAAAACCCTGATCCATCAGGGGCTTCATTACCATGGCGACACCGGTTTCGGTACCGGCATAGACCACCATGGCGAGCACCACGGCGACAAAGGCGCGCCAGTACGGCTTGGCATAGGTCAGCAGGCGCTTGTACAGCTGTACAGCGCTGATTTCGACGTCGTTATCTGTCATTCGTTCTCTGTTCGGGTTTGTCGGGTCGCCAGGGTCAGCTTGCTGTAGCCCATCTGCTGAGCTGTATCCATGGCGGTCACAATATGCTGGTACTGGGCATCGGCATCAGCGCTGATAATAATATGCGGATCCCGGTTGTCACCGGCAGCACTGCGCAATACCTGCTTCAGGCTGTCGCGACTGACTATAGCCAGTGGCTCACCGTTGATCAGAAACTGGCCATCAGCCTGAATCACGATATCAATCGGCTGTTCCTGTTCCACCATGGCTTCACCGGTCGCCTCCGGCAGATCCACCTTCAGTGAGCTTTCGCGGATAAAACTGGTGGAGACCATAAAAAACAGCAACAGCAGAAAGACGACGTCAATCATCGGTGTCAGATTGACATCAGGGTCTTCAGATCGTTGTGGTGACAGATTCACGTCTGGTTTCCTCATCAACATCAAATTGACGTTCGCCGTGCAGGATCTCAATCAGCTTCATCGCCTGTTCTTCCATGCCGACGACCAGCTTGTTGATTTTGCCGCGGTAATAACGGTAGAAAATCAGGCTCGGAATGGCAACGACAAGACCGGCGGCAGTCGTGATCAGGGCTTCTGAAATACCACCTGCGAGGGTTTCCGGATTACCCACACCCTCGGCGGTAATCACGGCAAAGACCTTAATCATGCCGACCACGGTACCGAGCAGACCGATAAGCGGTGAAATCGCGGCGATAGTGCCGAGTGTATTGAGGTTACGCTCCATCGCCACGGTGACATGACGGCCGACGTCCTGAATGCTTTCCTTGGTGATATCGCGGGAGCTGTAACGATTGGTCAGGCCGGCAGCCAGAATCTGACCCAGCGGTGAGTTGTTCTGCAGGGCTTTGACACGCTGCTCATCGACCTGGTTGTATTGCAGCCACTGCCAGATCTGTGTGACCAGTTCCGGCGGTGCAATTCGTTTGGTCTGAAGGCTCCAGAAGCGTTCGGCGATAATGGCAATGGAGATAACCGAACAGATAAACAGCGGTATCATCAACCAACCGCCTGCTTTGAACAGTTCCAGCATGATATTTCGTCTCTGTTGATCCAATGATGACAGCGCTCATCATACTTGAAAAAGTCGAGACTCAGTAGTTTGCTGTCCACAGACCGGCGGCGTTTTGACGCCAGGTCACAAAGTCCCCATTTTCCCGGAACAGAATCGCGCCATGCTGATCGCTGCGCAAAATGATGCTTCCCTGCTCAAGATAGCGCTCAAGCACCTCTTGTTTAGGAAAACCCCAGCGATTGCGGTAGCCTACCGGAAACAACGCATAGACGGGGTTCACCGCTTGCACAAAGCTGGTAGTGGAGGAGGTCCGGCTGCCATGATGGGGGACCACCAGAATATCGGCCTCAAGATGACCGCCATACTTGGCCAGCAGCTGATGTTCACTGTCACGTTCAATATCCCCGGTCAGTAACAGGCTGAGATTAGCGGCGGTGACTTTGAGCACACAGGAGCGGTTATTGTCACTGCCATGCTGATTGCCAAGCGGCAACAGGATTTCAAACGCCACCCCATCCCAGTGCCATTGCTGACCTGCCACACAGGGGCTGGCATCAGGCAGCGCCGCTGTATCACTGCTGAGCGTCTCTGTGACTGAGACCAGTGATTTGAGGCCCGCCACACCGCCAATGTGGTCGTTATCGCTGTGACTGACCACCAATGTATCGACTTGATCAATGCCATGGCTCAGCAAATAGGGAGCAACGACTGCTGTGCCGGTATCAAAACGTTCGCTGTAGCGGGGACCGGTATCAAAGACCAGCGTATGCGAGTGGGTTTCGACGACGGCAGACAGACCCTGACCCACATCAAGCAAAGTGACATAGATCTGACCCGCTGCAGGTCTGTCCGGATGATAGCTGACGAGCGCAACAAGAGGTAAAAGCCCCAGCCACTTTGCCGGTATGGCGCGTGGCAATAACAACAGCAGACTTATCAATGTTATCAGCAGTGTCATTTGCCAGGGCATTTCAGCTACGTGCCAGACGGCAAATGGCAGAGAAGCAACCCATAGTACAAACCGCCCAAACCAAAAAA
>JABURN010000128.1 GCA_014762585.1 Methylophaga sp. | reverse complement strand
TCGTGATTTCAGCAAAGGCTGGGATTATGAGTTTGAAATTGTCGATGTCGACGGCAATGAATGGGAAGTGTATATCGATGCCAAGACCGGCGAAGTTCGTAAGATTGAAAAAGACTGGTTCTAAACCTGGTTCATGCCTGCAGGTGCACTGTCACCTGCAGGCCTCCCCACTTCTCAGAACGCTGAAATGACAAGCTGCCAGCGTAACTTTCCACAATATCATCAACAATAGCTAGCCCCAGCCCACTTCCAGGCCTGGATTCATCAGCGCGGAAACCGCGTTGGCTCAAAAAAGACAGGTCTGCATCATCACAGCCCGGTCCGTCATCTTCCACCAACAGTCGCAATCCCTGATTTGTCATGCTGATATCAAGCACCACCCTTTGCTGGCACCATTTGCAGGCATTATCGAGCAGATTTCCCAACAACTCGAGCAGGTCTTCACGATCGCCATTGAAGCGGACGTCTTCAGCAAGATGCCAGTCTATGTTCAGCGCCTTGTCCTGATAAATCCGCTGCAGCGTATCTGTAAGCTGTGACAGCATCTCGGGCAGATCGACCCCTCTACCAGGCAAAGTGACGCCAGCCACCCGCGCCCGCTTTAATTCTCTGTCGATGATTTGTCGGATATCGCTGGTTTGTTGATAGATGTCAGCGCGTAGCGAAGCATTATCTGAAGGGGTCGATTCGGCAATCTGATTAATCAGGGTCAATTGTGTTTTGAGCCGATGTGCGAGATTACCCAGTGCCTGCCTTGAACGTCGCGTTTTAATGACCATACTTTGCATCAACCGGTTCAGCTCAATCAGCAAAGGCCGGATTTCATCCGGCGCGTTTTCATCGATGGCTTTGATCTCTCCCTGCCCCAACTGCTCCAGTTGTCGCCGTGCTTTACTCAATGGTTTTAAAGCCTGTCTGACCAGACCCGCCTGAAACAGTAGTAATATCACCAATCCACCGGCAGAAAGCAGCGTAAACACAAACTGAAAATGCTGTTTATCCTTCAGCATCCAGGCGATATCTTCAGCCACGGTTATGGTGAGCTTTTTATCCTGTTTCAGATAGCTGGCTGAAACGGCCAGCAGAGGTTGCTCCTGAGGGCCGGTCTGGTAATGGACGCGACGTTCACCCACAGCCACCGGCCAGGTGTTCAGATTAAGATCCCATAATGAGCGTGAGAATATTTGCTGATTTGCCGTTTCCACGGTGAAATAAAGACCAGAAAAGCTGCGTCTGTAATTACTGCTGAGGCGTTCATGATCCAGGACCAATTCACCATCCGGTTTAACAGTCAGATTGGCCAGCAGGCTTTCTGTTTCTTCCTGCAAACGGCTGATCACCTGCTTCTCAATCAGTCGGTCTATGGTTAAGGTCAGCCACAGCCACTGCCCCAACAGCAACAAAGCCAGCACAAGTGTCAGGCCGATAGCGAGTCGGCTTCGAATCGATGTCATCGGCCTTCCCGGCCGAAGATATAGCCTTGCCCGCGCCGGGTTTGAATCAGTCCCTGTCCCAGTTTTTGTCGTAGTCGATTGATATAGACTTCAATGACATTACTGTCTTTGTCACTGTCCAGCTGATACACATGCTCGGTGAGTGTTGTCTTGGACAGAAGCTTGCCGGGGTTGAGCATAAAATAACGCAGGAGTTTGAACTCGGTACCGGTGAGGCTGAACTTCTGACCACTGCTGAGACTGACACTTTGGTCAGCTTCGTCGAGCGATAAGTCACCGTAGGTCAGTGAGCCGGGTTTAAGGCCGGCATAACGGCGTAATACCGCGTTGATGCGTACCAGGAGTTCTTCAATCTGAAACGGTTTGGCGAGGTAGTCATCGGCACCGGCTTTGAAGCCCAGCACTTTATCTTCCCAGGCATCACGGGCGGTGAGAATAATCACCGGCGTGAGATTGTCGCGGGCTCGCCAGTTTCTGAGCACATCCAGTCCGGGCTGACCCGGCAGTCCCAGATCCAGCACGATCAGATCATAAGGTTCGATATCACCCATGGCCTCGGCATCGACACCGTCAATCGACAGATCGGTGGCATAGCCGGCGCGGTTCAGCGCATCCTGTAGCTTTGGCCCCAGGCCCGGGTCATCCTCGACCAGCAACAAGCGCATGAACTAATCCTCACTTTCCAGTTCAAGCAACTCCGCGGTGCTGGCGTCCAGTTCGAGTTCCCAGACCTGCCCGCGTTCATCGAGAATCTCAAGTTCGTAGACGTAACGGCCATCATCCTCATCCAGCTCTGTTTCCAGAATCTGGCCGGGTTTGACGGCCATGGCAGACTCAATGACTTGTTCCAGCGGGAGAATATCTCCCCGCTGTTTCAGCATACGGGCGCGATCAGCGTCTTGATCAGCCTGCAGGATCTGCCATGGCATCGCAAGCATAATCAGCATACCAGCGAGTAGAAAAAAAGAACGGGAAGGTGTCATGTCATTATCTGCCAGAGTTCATTAACACTGACAGTCTAAAGCAGCTGGCTTAATTTAAAATGAAAACTACACTCGCTCTAGCGTACGGTGAAGATACGTACCACCTCGCCGTTTTTAAAAATGACGTGGGTAGCATTGCTGTCAGCGGTGTTGTACATCCACTTCTCAAAGTAATCATGGCCTTCTTCATCACCGAGCGCCGGCCTCTCATGCTTGCTGATGTAGGACGGCTCCCAGCTCTGACCACAGGTGGATTTAATCTGCTGCGGGCTCATGCCAAGCTTGATGGCCTGACTGCCACAAGGCAGGCTGGGTAAATCTGCACCGCCAGCCAGTACCGCTGAACTGAACAGGCTGGTCATGATCATGAATGCTTTTGATCTCAATCGCATGAGCGTCTCTCCTCGTGGTGATGAGTGCGACAATAGCATGATTTAAAGATAGTTTCTAAACCAGACCGCCACAGCTTCGTATCCACTGTTCCACCCTGTTCAATCTGCGCTCAACACTATTATTTAATCCGTTAACAGGCTTACTCTTCCGCCTGTGAATCACTGACAATATGCAGAAAGTGCATGTGTTTTTCGTATTGAATCAACACGTCATCCAGCACCTGCTCCTGATTGTAGCCGTACAGGTCATAATGCTGACTTCCCTCGGCCAGATACACCTCCGCACGATAATAGCGTTTGCTTTCATCAGCTTTGGCATCAAATTCTGGAAAAGCGAAGTGTGGAATCAAATGCCCGACACTGTGAACACCATAGACAAAGTCAGTTTCTCCGCCGTAAAGAACACGTAGCTCAATGTAGCTGTCTTCCTTGCTAACACTGGCTTGCTGACCGCTTTGGCAAATTTCCTTAGCAACCTGTTGCAGTGCGGGTTCCACCGTTTGCTGCATGAATTGAGACATTTCAGCCTCATCAGGAAATGTGCTGAGATTCTTGAGTCGTTGTTTCCAGGTTACCCGGCGACCACTGCTGACTGGTGTTTGGGGCATACCGACCACCATCCGTTTGATTCCTTCCATTTTCAGGCCTTTGTAAAGCCCCAGACAGACCACCAGCATGATCATGGCAAAAGGTAAGGCACCTGCAATGACCGCAGTTTGCAAACCGCCCAGTCCTCCAGCCAGTAACAAGGTCGCTGCGACCACACCTTCCATCAAAGCCCAGAACACTCTCTGCCAGACTGGAGGCATAGGGTGTCCGCCCGATGTGATGGTATCAATCACCAGCGAACCGGAGTCAGACGATGTCACAAAGAAGGTGATCACAAGCACGGTCGCCACACCGGATGCCAGCATGCTCAGAGGGAGATGTTCAAACATGGTGAAAATCGCCAGCGGCACATTTTCTGCAATCGCACTGGTGATAACGCCTGACAGGGCCCCCAGCTCCATGCTGATTGCCGTACCACCAAAGAAGGTCATCCACATAAAGCTGAAGCCTACCGGCACAAACAGCACACCGAATACAAACTCACGGATGGTCCGCCCGCGGGAAACCCGAGCGATAAACATGCCGACAAAAGGTGACCAGGATATCCACCAGCCCCAGTAGAATAATGTCCAGCCACCTATCCAGCTGTTGGGCTCATAGGCATAGAGATTGAAAGTCAGATCGACCAGCTGACTGAGATAGGCCCCGGTATTCTGTACCAGTGCCTGCAGCAGGAACAATGTCGGTCCTGTCAGCATGACAAAAACCAGCAGTAATACCGCCAGCACAAGATTGATTTCTGATAAGCGTTTGATGCCGGCATCGAGTCCAGCAACTACTGACGCTGTTGCCATCAGGGTAATGACCGCAATCAGGCCAATTTGCAGATAGACCGAATCGGGGAAATCAAACAAATAACTCAAGCCGGCATTGATCTGCAAAACACCGAAGCCAAGTGAAGTGGCAATACCGAACATCGTACCGATGACGGCAAAGATGTCGACGGCGTGACCAATCGGCCCATGGATTCTCTCGCCGATTAGCGGATAAAGAGCAGAGCGAATGGTCAATGGCAGATTATGTCTGAAGCCAAAGTAAGCCAGCGCCAGACCGACCACTGCGTAGATAGCCCAGGCGTGCAGTCCCCAATGGAAGAAAGTAATAGACATTGCCTGCCGGGCAGCTTCGATGGTTTCGCCCTCACCCACCGGCGGGGTGGCAAAATGCATGACCGGTTCGGCAACCCCAAAGAACAACAGGCCGATACCCATGCCGGCACTAAACAACATGGCAAACCATGAGGTGTAGCCATAATCAGGCTCCGAATGATCAGGCCCGAGTTTTATCTTGCCGAATGAGCTCATTGCCAGGCTCAAACAGAATATTAAAAAAACAGCCACTGCGAGCAGATAAAACCAGCCAAAGGTTTCGATTACCCAGTTTTGAACCGAGGCAAATACGCCAGTCGCTAATTCAGGGAAGCCTGCCCCAAAAATAACAATGATGAGAATCAGAATGGCGGAACCGTAAAATACGGGAGGATTTACAGCGATTTTGGCTGCTTTTTCTTGAGCTTGCTTTTCTTGTTCACTCATAATTTGCTCTCTTTGCCGCTCTCCGTGTTTTTTTGTTGTTAGAAGTAATAACCGAAATTGATATTGAAACGGGTCTGCCAATCATCATCCTGATTCGCCCCCAGGCGATCACCAAACGCTGCATCACCACCGATAAACTCATTACCGTTCGATGCGCTCAAATCCGTGTAGATATACCAGTTGTCTTTGCCCCAGGCGGCACCCAGCGTGGCCAGTTCACTGTCGTTAAACTGACTTTCCTGTTTAACAACACTGCTGTATTCGACGTAAGGAATCACATAATCCAGCCAGGCGATCTGACTGGTTTCCAGGTAGTAACTGAGTGAGACAGCCGGGATCCAGGCCTCTGCCGCTGCAGTGCTGGGGAAATCATAAGCCCCCATCTGTACCAGTTTATCGGTACCCAATGGCTGGCCGCTGTCGACATCAAACCGGTAGTAGGTAATCTGGCTTGCCAGCGTAAACTGTCCCCACTTATTGACCATATGGACTGAGGCAGCATAACGATCACCATCGTCCTGTGACCCACGACTCTTCAGCTCGCCGTATTGCAGTGAAACACCCAGATCCGTTTTCACTTCACTGCCCGAAAACTGATAAATACCTCTTAAATTGAACTGGTTACGCTCTTCGTAACCCTGATCACTCTCATTCACGACATCATAAGAATAGCGGGCGCTATCGTGAGAGGAGCCGATATAGTTACCTTCATCAGAGACATAGTAGGCGAGGTCCCACTTCCAGTTGCCTGTTTCATGGTGGTACTTAGCGCCCAGATCCATATCATCAGCGAGGCCCAGGTAGTAATGCTGATCAAAGAACCAACTTTGTGATACGCCATAGGGGCCGGGGCCAAAAGGAACCCGATTGACGCCGAGTTGGAGCTGTCGCTTTTCATCAAACTGATAACCGAGCCAGCCTGTGTGTAAAAAGTTATAACCGTTGTACCAGCGATATTCCAATTTGCCGATATAGGGACCATCGGCATAATCGAGATTGATGCGGAAGGTATCCAGGTTGAAATTACCGCCATCCTCGAATGCCCGGGAAGCGCCGTCCATTTCAGGGTAATCCCCAATGGCATAGTTTGCCCGCATCGCCCCACCGACACGCAGGGGACCAAAGCGAATTTCAGCCGGCTCTTCAGCCTGCTCTGCCTCAGCGACACGTGCTTGTCTGTTTTGTTCTGATTCAGCGAGAATTTCTTTGGTCTCGGCCAGCTTGTTTTCAGCAGCCGACTGCTTTTTTTTGCTTTCTTCTAGGGCTTGTCTGGTTTGTCTTAGCTCAGCCTCAAGGCGTTCTATTCTGGACTGCAAGCGTGTGACTTCATCCTCGTCAGCAGGTTGAGCCTGAACTGTGACTGTGCTCAGAGAAAATAAAGTCAGAAACATGCTGAAGAGAGCATGTTTGGCGTATCTGGACATTGGGCTCCATCCTCATCTTGATGTGGCTTGCTGTCTTTCAGCGTTGAGCATTACTCCCGAATATAAACAAGAGCGCCTTATTTGACCTTAACAGAGAACGCGCCCGGCTCCAACTTAGTCCAATTCGACCAGGGCAGTGACAGGCAGATGATCAGAGGCTTTTCTGGCCAGCGCCGAGCGGTGTGCCGCGACAGCCAGCAGATGTCGTCGCGGCTGGACCCAGATACGATCCAGGCTGAAGATGGGCCAGGCTGAGGGAAAGCTGCGGCAGGCCGGCGTGGTATCAAAGTACTGATGTAACCAGCGTAAGGGGCGGCCCCACAAAAACCACTCATTCAAATCGCCCATCAATACTGTAGCGTCAGCCTGCTGCTGTTCAAATTCCGCAAGAATGCTTTTCACCTGGTGGCGGCGCTCTACCGGCTTGAGACCCAGATGGGTGGCATAAACCAGGATGTGATAGCCCTGATAAATATACTGAACCTGCAAAGCCCCCCTGGGTTCATGGGGTTCCAGACTTAAATCGATCAAGCGGTGCGATTCTATTGGCAGACGGGACAAAATGGCATTGCCGTACTCTCTGGATTCACGCAGCATGGTCGGTCCGGCCAGCCCGGTCATATCCGTCTGCTGTGCCAGGAAGTCGAGCAGGTCCAGATCGTTGACCCGGTGGTGTTCGACTTCCTGCAAGGCAATAATGTCGGCATCGACTTCGCGAATCACTTCGGCAATGCGGAAAGGGTCGAAAAGTCCATCAGTGCCAATTGCTGCATGTA
>JABURN010000238.1 GCA_014762585.1 Methylophaga sp. | reverse complement strand
TAACCATTTCAGAAGTTTAGCACCTATCAAAAGATGCTTAACTTCCTAAGACCCTTTATTTATTACTAACGATTAATTATTCCTTACCTACTCTCCGCAGCCTGAGGTAAAAGGTATGGATGAATGGACACATCCTCTTTACTTTTGGACATCCGGCAGGAAGTGAATCCACTTAACATGGCATCACTGCATTGGGCAGTGCAACCTATTGAGGATTTATTATGCACAACTATCAAAAACTTAACTCAGTCATTTTCGCTTTAACGATCAGCGCTTCAGGCTTGTCTGTTGCTGAAACGTTTCCACCGGAACATCTCAATGTGAATCTGGATTTGCAAGCGAAACAACAAGTGGTGGCGCATGAGGCGTTGAGCCAGGACAATAATCAGCGTGTGCTCTCATCGGCGCAGCATATCTATCAGTACATTGATGCGGCAAAAGCCCCACGTCCTGTTGAACTTGATGAAGAGAAACCGGCTAAACAAGCGGTGATGGCGAACTCTTCATTACATTTATTTAACTATTACAACTAGTAAGCCGGATGCCCGTTGACTCAGCGCAACGGGCATCAACCATTAATTCAGGGAGGGCTGTGCCCTGAGGTGTTCTACCATCCAGTCGATTAATGTTCTTGTTCTGGCCGAAGAATAACGGCCTTCTCTGTGGACAATATGAACAGGAACAGGGCGCGGCTCGTACTCACTCAAAATAATTTTCAAAGCGCCATTGGCCAGACTTTCTGCTACATGATAAGACAGTAGTCGCGTTATTCTCATGTGAGAGATAACTGCTTTCTCAGCTGAAAAATTATCATTGACAGTCAGAAATGGATTTACTCTGACGCTGGTATTTTTCCCATCTTTAGAAAACCTCAACTCATTAGCAGACATGAATACGCTTTGATGTCTGCATCAGTTTTCATTTATCGAATCATCATCTTTTAACTGTTTACTGAAATATTCTATTTCCATATCCTATTGTTCACTTACCACCTCCAAAGGCAGTTGCGTTCATCAATGGAAAAACTAATTGAAACACTGATGTATTCGTCTCGCTGGATTATGGCACCTATCTATCTGGGGCTGAGTCTGGTGCTGGCGTTGTTGGGTATCAAGTTCTTCCAGGAGATTTTTCATATTTTCCCCATGATTCTGGAAATGAAAGAGGTAGACCTTATTCTGGTTGCCCTCTCGTTGATTGACATTACCCTTGTGGGCGGCTTGATAGTAATGGTGATGTTCTCAGGCTATGAAAACTTTGTCTCTCGGCTGGACGTGGATGAAGGCGAAGACAAACTGGGCTGGCTTGGGAAGCTGGATGCAGGCTCTCTGAAGAATAAGGTTGCGGCGTCGATTGTAGCTATCTCATCAATTCATCTTCTGAAGGTGTTCATGAATGCCGAACATATCTCCAACGATAAAATAAAATGGTACCTGCTGATTCACATCACTTTTGTCGTGTCTGCTTTTGCTATGGGTTACCTGGATAAAATTACCCGGAATAAGTAATTCAGGTGCTACCGCGGCGTGACCGTCTATCGTATACGTGATGTTCCGGACAATGTAAGCAGATACAGCTCTTATCAGCGAAAGCAAATGCTGACCGGCCGAGCCGGCCAGCACCACCCTCTTTACTCCACGCTGTAATCATGCACAAACTCTATCACCTGCAATGCATCATCCGTGGCTTGTGTGAAACCATCAATACCATCCAGATCACTTGTGTCATTGGCATCCAGAATACCGTCACTATTTTCATCGACAGTGTTTGGCACTAGCTCAAAACTAACACCCGGAACAAAAATATCCTCCCCGTCATACGTTACGGTTGTCCCAGTAATCAGGTTTACTTCCACTGATTGATAAATATCATCACTCAGGTCTGTTGGCGTATCCATACCGTCAACCTGAACATTAATCCAGGTTGTTGTGCCGCCGTAAGTAATCGTGGAACCATCGTAGACATAACTGTTCAACAATGTGCTCAGTTCATCATCCACTTCCAGGAACTGACTCACTGTCACCACCCGGTCGACAGTCAAGGATGCAGTCTTATCTGAACCGGCTGCCAGTAAAGAGGCAGCAAGATCAAGCTGAACACTCTCTGGTACCAGGAAGGTATAAGTGCCAGCGCCACTCTCGCCGCTGTAATCGACACTAACCTCGAGCAAGCCATCATTATTGCTGTCAGTTGATGTCAGCAATGCCTGATACAAAGCCAGATTTTCCAATGGTGAATCGATGGTGGCACCATCAACGACCAGCATGCCGGCTTCAGTCAGCATGTCACTGGTCAGTGTCATCCCATCAAGCTTGGATAATGCCTCTTCCAGTGAATGCAAAATAACCTGACTGGGTGAACGGGTAACATTACTGCGGCCCAGCTCAACCTCCTGTACAGCATCAGCATATTCAGTCGGTAATTCGTAGTGGCCATCACCGTCAGGATCGGTAAGCTGCACAACAACTGGTAGTCCATCAACAATGATGATGGGTTGAATCTGCCCATTCTCATCGAGTATTGGCGCGCCGCTGTCATCACGCAGAACCACCCAGAGATCACCATAGTCATCACCCTTCTCGCTACCAGCGCCATCGGGCTGTCCCTGTCCCCCCTTGGCGTGGGGATTCAGTTCACGGTTACCCCTGGCCCAGGCCGGTGCATCTGAGTCATCATCCATAGTAGATAAAATCTTGCCACGAACACTATCTGCGCCACCGCGACCATCGGCGCCCTTACCTTCCCCTCTTTTTCCGCCTGTTCCTTGATGTTGACCATGATCACCGCTGCTGTGATCGACACTGCCATGATCATCTGCTTGTACCGGGATATTGTTGAAAGTAAGCATTCCCAGGCTGGCTGTTATCATAGCCACCAGTGTCAGTCTTTTCCCCATAAAGTTAAATTGTTTACCTTTCATAACTCATCCTCCGGGTGAATGATGTAAAACCCGGCAAGGCTGACCGGGAAGCTTGTTAAATATAAGAATTTCATAAAATTCTTATTTAAATATTCAAAGTGCACTTATGTCTTCGAAAAAAACGATACCTAAAACCGTATCCCCAGACCCAAGCGGAAGAGATTGCTTGAGTTATCGAAACTCATCTCGTCTGAATTACTGCCGCCACCATGAGCGGTGACAAAGTCATAGGATTCATAATTGGTACGAGTGTAGTCGAGCCTTACAAAGCTCTGCTTCGTCAGTGGTACTTCAGCACCCAGGCCAAACCTGAAACCATGCAGACTGTCCTCCCTCTCAATATCAAGACTAGCGTTATTGCCCTTGCGCCACTGGGTAGTGAAGTCGGTTCTGACTGGGCCAGCTCGCAGGTACAAAACGCTACCGCTATCAAGGATGTAACCCAGCTTGATGGCAGCTCCGATGGTTTCACCTGCTTCAACAGAGAAATCACGACCACCGCCACCATTGGTGTTGCGTTCATGTTCCCATTCAAGCGAAGTCACCTCAGCCTCCAGTTCCAGGGCGAGCAGCATTCTCTGCCAGTTGATCGCGTACCCCGCGAAAACGCCCGGTGTAAAACCATGGTCAGCAAACTCGGCATTGAAATCGTAAGGCCCCATAGCCTGGTCGCGATGTAAACCGCTCAGATCACTGGCGGTCATGCCATAGCCCATATGCACACCGGCATAAGGGCCGGCCAGCGAGTCCGGTTCTACTTTCAGCTGATGCTTGGGCACGGCACCAAAGCGCCAGCCGATACCCAGGTTGAACAGCGACTCGCGGATGGCATAGTCTTCATTAAAGCCGGTTGAGGTCAGATCTTTATCTTGATAGTTGGTAAAGGTGTAATCGAGGCGGGCAAACCACTGTTCTGTTAAATCAAGCTCGACACCGACACCAAGCCGCAGGCCATTGAGACTGAAATCATCGTTGTAAGCATTTTCTGGCTCGTCATTGAGTTGGTAGAAAGCATCAAACTCGGTTCTGACGGCACCGATTCGGGCATAAAGCAGGCTATTATTAATCAGCGCCCTGCCCAACCGCAGGCTGGCTCCGACACTCTGGTTTTTCTCCAGGCTGGATGTACGACTGTCGGCTTTGCTCTTGCGGTGATACCAGTCGGCACTACTGTTTTCGGTTTCCAGTTCCAGCCCCAGATACCAATGGTTACGGTTCCAGCCATAACCGCCGAACAGGCCACCGGCAACACCGGCTTCACCATAGCGGGCATCATCGTCACCGCCATCAGTTCTCTGTTCTGAACTATGCGTTGCCAGGGTGTTATAGCCCATTTGGCCGCCGACATAGAAACCATAAGGGCCTGATTCTGCTGCGTTTCCCGAACCCCATACCCGCGACATGCTGGTATCGAGTTCATTGCGGACCGGATATAACCTGGCATTTATACTCAAAAAGATTTGATGACTGTCGTAATCAAGTGCGTTTTCCAGGCGGTCAAAGTCCACACTGGAGTCACGGTGCAGGTAACGATAGTCAGCCGATAGATAGACATGCTGGCTGAGGTCATACTGCAGTCCGAAACCGACATCAAGATAATCATCCTCACGGTTGATTTCCTGATAGTCATACTCACTCCAACTAAGGTGTGACTTCAGAATCAGGTAAGGCAAAAGCCGGTGTTGAAGACTTGCTCTGTAGAGGGTCTCAACAGCACCGGGCGAGGCAAACAGCGTGGTTTCGGTAATATCCCGTTCAATACTGGCAGAAATCAGCGTGCTGGGATTGCTGAACCAACGAACCGAGGCGCCAAAGTCGGGTTTGCTGATATCGCTGAAAGCGGCGTCTTCGTAATGTTGCCAAAGATGGCCAAGATAGACCTCTGATTTCAGCTTCTGACTGATCGTCGAACTGAAGCCTGCAGCGAGTCGATAGCCATCCGAGTCACGTTCAAACAGATTATCGTCGGGTGTATTTTGATACTCCCTGCGATCATAAATGGCCTGCACAAACGGGCTCATGCTAGCGGTTTTGTTATAAGTCAGCCGCAGGCCCAGGCCATAAATATCCCTGTCCCGATCGTCATCATTCAAAATGCCGGACTCTGTTGGAACGTCATCAAAATCCAGTTGTTGCCAGGTGCCGCCAAACCGCATGGCAAATTGACCCAACTGTCTTATGGTGCCGGCATGGGCATCAAGCGAACTATATTCAGTTGGATAGCGACCGAAAAAACTGTCGGGTGAGGCGCGGGACTCATGATCCTCACTGTAGCTCAGTCCGGCAAAAAGATTGTCCTTATCAGATAAGTCATAGTGGCCCGAGGTGCCGAAGCTGAAATCGTCATAATCTTCAGTATCGTAGTCGCGGTAACGACCTATATCGGCATTAGCAAAGAATTCAAGCTCATGTTTCTGCCAGTCGGAGCTGATGTTCAGTGAAGGCGAAAAAATCAGAATTTGGTCGGATTGTTTGTCAGTGCGGGTAGCAAAGATATTGTCATCATAAACACCGGTCATTCCCATCTCAGGGGTAACAACAAAACTGCCCAGTTGATAACCGCTCCGGGTTGGTGACTGTTGAGGTTCATCCGCAGCCATCGCGACAGACTGCTGGCTCAACACCAAGAGCAGTAATAAACTGTTAAATCGCATTCTCTAATGCTTCCTTACCGATCGCTCATACTTTCACACCGGTTATCGCCGTAATCCAATGCTTTCATTCAATAACTTACGTGATTACTAAACGTGATGTGGACTTTTCGTCACTGCTATTGATCTTGATCAATTTTCAGCTTTGCGACTTAATCCTCTCCCCAGAACTGCCACCATTTTTTACGATTTTCACGTGACTTTTGTCCCTGCTCCGAGCCTTGTCCCAACTCTTTCTGATCCTGTTCTGCTTTTCTTTCGCGCTGTTGAGTCATTCCCTGGCTTTCATCCTGATGCTGACGAACTCTCTCCCGGTCCTGCTCTCTCAACTGCTCCTGTTGTTTATCACCTTGCTGTTGTTCCTTGTATGTCTGTTCTTGCTTCCTGTGCTGCTCTTTGATTTCAGACTGCTTTCGCATCTCACTGTGTTCACCGCCCTGCTGACCCTTGTTCGAACCTTTACCTGGTTCAGTCATACCCTGCAGTGGCCAGATCACTACACTGCTTACTAAGAGGCTAATCAATAATTTTTTCATCACTAGGTCTCCATTTGTGTTGGTGTTTCAGAAACCTGAATCAACAGCCATAACTTATGAGAGAAATCTTAAGAGAAACTTATGAAAATAATTATTAAACAAAAACAATAGCTTGTAGGATTTTATTTTTTTATAACAGCTAAACAGCCTGACTGAGACTGTGTCTGAAGCGAAGCAGTGAAACGGTAAAAAACACGAGACCGATTGTCAGCAATGACAGGATTTCCAGGCTGATAACCTCAATTCCAGCACCGCGGTAGAGGATCGCCTGCGTGCCGGAAACATAGTGAGTCGAGGGCATAAACTCCATTAGCACTTGGGCCACTACTGGCATACTCTCTCGCGGTGTGACACCGCCGGAAAGCATGAGCATGGGCATCATGACCAGCATCATCAGCAGCCCGAACTGAGGCATGCTACGGGCAATGGTCGCCATAAAGATACCCATTGATGTGGTGGAGAACAGATACAGTCCGGTTAATAAAACAAAAAACCAGACAGAGCCCTCAATGGGTATACCCAACCAGTGCTTGACGACAAAGATGACTGAGAGTGTCGAGGCAACCAGCACGATAAGTCCGGTGGCCCAAACTTTAGCCAGCATGATCTCGGCCGGCGTCATTGGCATCACCAACAGGTGCTCAATGGTGCCATGTTCGCGTTCACGTATAAGCGCCGCCCCAGCCAGGATGATGGAGAGCATCGTGACCATTTCTATCAGTTCATTAATTGAGCCAAACCATTTCTGGGACATGTTCGGGTTGAAGCGGATACGGTAAGCCAGCTCAACCTGTTCAAGCGGTGCCTGCCGATAGTGCTGTATAAACGCATTAACTTCATCTGTGACTATCTGCTGAGCATACCCTGCTCCGCTGAAGGCCTGAGACATCCGGGTGGCATCCACATTGAGCTGGATTGAGGGTGATTTGCCGGCCAGCACATCACGCTGAAAATGGGGTGGAATATCCAGAGAGAAAGTAAAATAGCCCGCATCGAGACCGGCATCCACTTCGATCAAATCGACCAGATAGGGCGGTTGAAACTCGGGCGGCTGAAAGGCGGAAATAATCCGTG
>JABURN010000165.1 GCA_014762585.1 Methylophaga sp. | reverse complement strand
GTGACTGAACCGTCGACCCGACTGCTGGTATTAACTAATAAAATAGTGGTGATCGTGGTCATTCTCCCCGTTTTAAACGCTGTTTGTTAACGATGGGAATAGTTTATCGTTTCCATTTTTTTGAAAAACACGTTATTAATGAACTTATTGTTTCTTAATTGAGAACTATATAATGAGTCAACTGGAAGAAATGCAGACTTATGTTCGCATTGTGGAGGCTGGCAGCATCACCCGTGCGGCAGACCAATTGAACACGGTTAAGTCTGCCGTCAGTAAACGGCTCACCGATCTGGAAAAAAGACTGGGTGTGAGCCTGCTCAAGCGGACTAGCCGTAAACAGACCCTGACCGATGCCGGTCGAGATTATTATCAGCATTGCGTGCGCATTCTGGATGATATTTATGAAGTGGAAAATGCGCTGAGTGATGAAAAGACAGCCTTGTCAGGACGAATCAGAATGGCTGCCCCCATCAGTTTCGGATTGATGCATTTGAGCCCGGCTTTGAGGCAGTTCAATCGCGACCATCCGGATATCATTTTTGATATTGAGTTCAATGACAGGCAGCAGGATCTGGTCGCTGAAGGCATCGACCTGGCGATTAGGGTCTCCAATCTGACTGACTCCAGCCTGATTGCCAGAAAACTCTCCACGACGCGACTGCTGATTTGTGGCAGCCCTGATTATTTTGTGCGAAATGGCACGCCGAAAACTGCTGAAGACCTGCTGTATGGGCATGTCAAACTCCATTACAGTCATGTCAGTCCCAGTTGGCAGCTGAAAAACCATCAGGATGAAAGCTTGTCGGTCAATCTGCCTGCTGTGATGACAGCGAATAATGGCCAGTTTCTGCATGATGCAGCGATTGAAGGCAGAGGACTGATTCTTTCTCCTGATTTTATCTGCGCAGACGCTATTCGCACCGGACAGCTGCAGCCAGTGCTGGAGCATTGTCAGTTACAGAATGAAATCGGTGTCTACGCTGTATATCCGCAAACCCGTTTCCTGTCACAGCGGGTCAGGATGCTGATTGATTTTCTGCAAGCGTATTTTTCCAGGCGGCCTCACTGGCAGTGTCCCTCACAGCTTTAAAGAGAATAGATAAAACTTGTATCTGGCTGATTATTATTGAAGGAAATACGCAAAGTCACGCTGATGTCGCTCAACGCTGGCTTTCCCCTCTTCAATCGCTTCAGCACCACGATAAAACTCGAGTATGCCAATCTGTGACAAACGCGGAGATAAGATGATTTCCGGCGGGTCACCGGCCATTCTGCTCCGGGTGATACGGTCCTGAGTGATATTGATTGAAGCTGCGATGGCGTCCATCAGATCAGGCGCCTGCTCTTCTTCATCAGTGTGACTAAACAGATTGCTGGTGTAATCAGCGACCATATCAGTGAAGCGTTCAGTGAAACTGGGATTAGCCGGTTCACTGGTGTCGACCTCCTGCGGTGACTCGGCACGGAAATGCTTACCTACAATATCACTGTTGAGATTAACGGCAATCACGACATCCGCGCCCAATGCACGACAGACAGACACCGGCACCGGGTTGACCAGGCCGCCGTCAATCAGCCAGCGATCATCGTGTTTGATGGCCGGAAACAGACCCGGTAGCGAAATCGATGACCATACTGAGTCCAGTACCTTGCCTTCTGTGTTCCAGATTTCCCGCCCGGTGTTCAAATCGGTGGCAACGGTGGCAAAAGCCTTATCAAGATCTTCAATGTTCTGGTTGGTGTTAACCACAAACTCATCCAGAAAGTGATGTAATCTGTCTTTATTGACGAAACCGCGCAGCGAACGATTAATAGTGAAATAACGCGCTGTTTGCAGCTTATCAAGCTGGGTCACCCAGTCCTGCAGCTTATTGATGTTGCCACTGACATAAGCCGCGCCCACCAGGGCGCCGATGGAACTGCCACAGACTACATCTGGCTCGATACCCCGCTCGATCAGTTGCTGTATGACACCGATATGGGCCCAGCCTCTGGCAGCGCCACTACCCAGCGCAAGACCGATTTTCACCTTTTTCTTCATTCAGATATTCTTTATATTATTCTTGTATTTACAAATAAAACTTAAAGTAAAAATGGAAAGAGATTATTTGTTCGTTTATGGCACATTGATGCAAAACAGTGAGCATCCGATGCATCAGCTTCTGCAGCAACACAGCGAGTTTGTCTGTATCGGCTGGATACGGGCTCAACTTTATCAGATTCATGATTATCCGGGTGCGCTGTTATCTGATAATGCCAAAGATAAAGTCCACGGTGAGCTATATCGACTGACAACGCGGTCAGTGCTGGCACAGCTGGATGATTATGAAGAGTGTTCCGCTGCCTTTCCCGAGCCCCATGAATATCAACGCCGACCAGTCAATGTGATGATTAACAACGCAAAGCACATCACCGCCTGGGCCTATATTTATAACCATCCTGTCGATCCGCACAAGCGTATTCTCGGCGGCCGTTTCAGATAGCTAAATCAGCCTGTGAATAAAATTCTAAAGTTCATCAAAATCAAGTCGATAGATTTGATACAGAACATGAAAGTGAAGACCGATGAACGAAATACCTCGTCTCAGTCACTACAATATGGTCACAGTCAGCACGCCGGCACAGGTCGGCCCTGCTCGCCCGATTGCTGACAAAACCAAAACAGTGTCTGAATATGACAGACGACATCAGCCGGATCGCCGCAAGCGCAATAAGAAGCCGCTGATAGAACGCCGCGTCTCCTCCGATCGTCGCGCGCCACGATTTGATGCCAAAGTCTGATTAATTATTCTGCCTGAGGGAAGTCAGCTGCGTTTTCGGCTATCCAACGGTAAGCAGCCTGTTCGGTACTGAGTTTGCGACCGGTTTCCGCCTCCAGTCGACGACGGTAATCCTCGATATGACAAACCTGCTCCACCATACGCATGGCATAACGCACGGCTTTGTCTCGAAAGCCCACGCCAATGAGATATTTCCTGCCTTCACGACTGCACCAGCGCACGATGCCTTCAGCACTGAACCCGGGTTTGCCACAATTAATTTCGACAAAGATACGCTCACCCACATCTGCAGGTTCCTGGCTGCTGAAACAAAGACCGCCCTGGCTGACATCCCGAGCTGACCTCGTATGCTGCCGGCGCCCCAGGCGATAGCTGATTGGAATACTGCTGGGGTGACGAATAAACTGCCGTAGTTCTTCAATCATGACAGCAACTTAGCACAGCTTATTAAAACTGTGAATCAGTAGAGCTTTTTGAGTTTATCGTTGACCAGTCCCAGTCGGCCGGTACTGACAGCACGGCGCCTTATACCGCGCACCGGGGCAATGAAAAACAGATCCCCATTCTGCCCTTCCAGTTGTTCAGGCACCCCCACCGATTTTGCTACCCTGGCATTAGCGCGCATGTGACGATATTCACCATGAACCGGGATGGCGCAGGCTGGTTTGACCCATTGATACATGGCTTTGAGTTCGTCCTGGGCCGGATGGCCCGAAGCATGAATTGCGAGGCGACTATTGTCGACAGTAATCACATCAATCTGCATGGCTTTGAGCCGCTCGATAAGTGATTCAATCGCGGCTTCGTTGCCGGGTATGACTTTTGAACTGAAAATCACGGTGTCTCCGGGTTCGAGTTGCATATCACGGAAACTATTGTGACTGAGGCGGTTAAGTGCGGTACGCGGTTCACCCTGACTGCCGGTAGCCACCAGAAGTACGGTCTGTTTGGGTAAATAGCCAAGATGATGCGGGTCGACAAAGGTTTCGACCCCGCTCCAGAAGCCGGTTCTCTTAGCGGCTGTGTAGGTATTGATTAATGATCTGCCCAACAGCCCCAGATGACGGCCGGTTTCCTGTGCAATATCCGCTATCGTTCTTAACCTGGCGATATTACTGCCAAAGCAGGTCACCACGACGCGCCCTGTCGCCTGTTCAATATGATGTTTCAAGCCTCGTCGCAGCGAGGCTTCAGAGGCAGACCAGCCGGGTACATCGGCATTGGTAGAGTCACAGACCATGGCATCGATGTTCAGCTCAGCGAGTGACTCAAAGTCAGCAGGTTGGTAGCGTTCGCCTACAACCGGGTCGCTGTCCAGCTTCCAGTCTGCGGTGTGAAACACTTTGCCTGCCGGGGTGCTGATTAATAAAGCAAACGGTTCCGGAATCGAGTGCGTCAGTTGAATCCAGCGCACATTGAAGACACCGATATTAATGTCTGCTTTCGGCTCGACGATAGTGACCGGCACCTCTTCCAGCAATCCTGCCTCTTTCAATTTGCGGCGCAGAATTTCAGCCGTGTAGGCGGTGGTATATACCGGGCATTGAAACCGGGACCAGAGATAAGGCACGGCACCGATATGGTCTTCATGAGCATGAGTGATGATGAGACCATCCAGCCTGTCCTTGCGATCAGCAATGAACTGCGGGTCGGCCATTTGAATTTCGGCGCGGCTGCCGGCGATAGGCTCACCATCGACATCGGTGCGTGCTTCAAAGGTCAACCCACAATCCACCATCAACCAGCGGCCATCATGGCCATACAGGTTGAGGTTCATACCGATTTCGCCAGTCCCGCCCAGCGGCAGGAACCAAAAATCTTCTGCGTCCGGCGTCATATCATCCTCTAATTTTCAAAATCGCCACCATTATGCCAACAGAGATCACAATGCGCAGTGCCAGTCTCCGATGACTGTAGTGTCGGTTCGTGATCCAAGTCACAATGGCTTGTCGCCGTTGCAGGGTGTGCCCGTTCAAACCCAGACTGCTTAACAGTGGTATAATCTGCGGCTGTTTTGAATCAAGTCATTGATTTAATGACGTTCGCGATGCACAGAGGAGGTCGCTATGAATGCATCCAACCTGATGTCTGAAGGTCTGAACCTGATGCTGGTCGGCATGGGTTTTGTCTTCATTTTCCTGACATTACTGGTGTTTGCTACCAGTTTGATGTCGAAAATCATCACCCGCTATGAAAAAGATGTTGGCACCTTACCCGAAGAAGGTATTCCGGCGCCAACTGCCGTTATCAGTCAGGCGATGAGCAAAAGCCAGCATGCCAATGATGACAAGAACCTGATTACGGTCCTGTCGGCTGCGGTACACAAATTCCGCTCTCGTCATAAATAAATCGCCCGCTAATCCAGGCAGTTTCCGTTACATCAAACTAAGGCCATGAACATGACCGAAGCAAAAAAACCACTCGGCATTACCGACGTCGTCCTGCGTGATGCCCATCAATCTCTGTTTGCCACCCGGCTACGTCTTGACGATATGCTGCCGATTGCCGACAAGCTCGATCAAGTCGGTTTCTGGTCGGTAGAAAGCTGGGGCGGCGCCACTTTTGATGCCTGTATCCGCTACTTGGGTGAAGACCCCTGGCACCGTATCCGCAGCCTGAAAGCCGCTATGCCCAATACCCGTCAGCAAATGCTGCTGCGTGGTCAGAATCTGCTGGGCTATCGTCATTATGCTGACGATGTGGTGAAAAAATTCGTCGAACGTGCTGCCGTCAACGGGGTTGACGTATTCCGCGTGTTTGATGCGATGAATGACCCGCGCAATCTGGAAACCGCGATCAAGGCCGTGCTTGAAAACGACCGCCATGCGCAGGGCACCATCGCCTATACTCTGAGCCCGGTTCACAACCTGCAAATGTGGATTGACATGGCCAAACGCATCGAAGACATGGGTGCTCATTCTCTGGCCATTAAGGATATGGCTGGTTTGCTTAAGCCTTACGCAGCTTACGAGCTGGTTCAAAGTCTTAAGCAAGCTATTGATATCCCGATTCATATGCAGTCGCATGCGACAACCGGTCTGTCGACCGCAACCATTATGAAGTGTGTCGAAGCCGGCATTGATAATGTCGATACCGCGGTTTCTTCGATGTCGATGACCTATGGTCACTCGGCAACCGAGTCGGTCGTCTCCATTTTTGAAGACACTGATCGCGATACCGGCCTCAATATGCAGTTGCTGGAAGAAATCGCTGCCTACTTCCGCGATATTCGTAAGAAATATGCCCAGTTTGAAGGTTCTCTTCGTGGTGTTGACTCCCGCATTCTGGTCGCACAGGTGCCGGGTGGCATGCTCACCAATATGGAAAACCAGTTGCGCGAGCAGAATGCGCTGGACCGCATGGATGATGTGCTGAAAGAGATTCCACGTGTTCGCGAGGACTTGGGCTTTATTCCGCTGGTCACACCGACATCTCAGATCGTTGGGACTCAGGCGGTGATTAATGTCATGACTGGTGAACGTTACAAAACCATCAGTGCTGAAACTGCAGGTGTCCTCAAAGGCGAATACGGTGCAGCTCCCGCCCCTTATAACAAGGAACTGCAGGACCGCGTTCTGGAAGGTGCTGAGCCTATCACCTGCCGCCCGGCTGACTTGCTGGAACCGGAAATGGACAAACTGACGACCGAACTGCTTGAAAAAGCGGACGTAGACGGTATCAGGCTGGCGGAGGGTGATCATCAGGTTGATGATGTCCTGACCTATGCCCTGTTCCCGCAAATCGGTCTCAAATTCCTGCAAAACCGTGATAATCCCGATGCCTTTGAACCGGCACCGAGCGATGCACCGAAAACTGCGACTCCAACTGCCACTGCGGCAGCGGGGGATCAGGAAACCTACACAATCAAAGTCAACGGTCAGGCTTATGTGGTGCAAATCAACGAAGGTGGCGATATCAGCCATGTTGAAAGCAGTGCAGCAAGTGCCCCGGCACCGGCTGCGGAACCAGCAGGTGAAGGCGAACCGGTGACGGCGCCCCTGTCCGGCAATATCTGGAAAATCCAGGTCAGTCCGGGCCAGCAGGTGAAGGAAGGTGACACCCTGCTTATCTTGGAAGCAATGAAAATGGAAACCCAGATCGTTGCTTCCAAGTCAGGCACAGTCTCTTCAATCTCCGTTAAACAGGGCGACGCCGTTAAAGTCGGCGATCTTCTCGCCAACATCGCATAAGCAAGGATTCAATTCATGGATAAACTGATTCACCTGTGGGAAGTGACCGGTATTAACCAGATGACTCCCGGTCAGGGCGTGATGATTTTGATCGGCATGTTGCTGCTCTATCTCGCCATCAAGAAAAACTTCGAACCGCTGCTGCTGGTACCGATTGGTTTTGGCGGTGTTTTGGCCAACATCCCCGGCGCGGGTCTCGCTGAAGCCGGCGGTATTCTGCATCTCTTCTATAC
>JABURN010000138.1 GCA_014762585.1 Methylophaga sp. | reverse complement strand
ATCCCTGAACCGATTTATCTTCAGGCAATTCCCCGGATTCGGCACCGAGTTTGATCATCAGTCGGACTTCGTTGGCGGAGTCGGCGTTCTTCAGGGCTTCCTCGTAGGAAATCTCACCGGCTTTGTAAAGGTCGTAAACTGCCTGGTCGAAGGTCTGCATACCCAGCTCTCTTGAGCGTTTCATGACATCCTTGATTTCTGAGACTTTACCTTTTTCAATCAGGTCACCAATCAGCGGCGTGTTCAGCAGCACTTCCACCGCCACGGTGCGTCCACTGCCATCTTTCTTGGGGATCAGGCGCTGGGCGACCACCGCTTTAAGGTTCAGTGACATATCAAGGAACAACTGTTTATGGCGTTCTTCCGGGAAGAAGTTGATGATCCTGTCCATCGCCTGGTTGGCATTGTTGGCGTGTAGCGTCGAAAGACACAGGTGACCGGTTTCGGCAAAGGCGATACCGTAATCCATCGTATCGCGCGAGCGGATCTCGCCGATCATAATGACGTCCGGTGCCTGCCTGAGTGAGTTTTTCAGGGCGATCTCATACGAGTCGGTATCAATACCCACCTCACGCTGCGTTACCACACAGCCGGCATGTTTATGATCGAACTCGATGGGATCCTCAATACTGAGAATATGGCCGGTGCTGTTCTGATTGCGGTAACCGATCATTGCCGCCAGTGTCGTCGACTTACCACTGCCGGTCGCACCGACAAAAATCACCAGACCGCGTTTTGTCATGGCCAGTTCTTTGATGATTTCCGGCACATGCAATTCTTCTATAGTGGGGATTTCATCCTTGATACGGCGCAGGACCATCGCCACCCGGTTACGCTGGAACAGCGCGCTGACACGGAAACGACCCGCGCCTTTGGTTTCCAGAGCGTAGTTACATTCTTTATCACGCTCGAAAATTTTCTTCTGTTCATCGGACATGGTGCTGAGTACCAGGTCCCTCGCCTCATCATCTGTCAGCGCTTCCTGGGACAAGGTTGCCATACGGCCGCTCACCTTGAGTGTCACCGGTCTGCCGGCAGTAACAAAGATATCCGACGCGTCGTGTTTAACAGCGGCTTTTAAAATAGTGACGATTTCCATCGCGACCTCCTAACGGAATAAGTCTTTATTGACGGCGCGTGGCAGGGCTTCCTGTTTGGTCACCTGCTGACGTCTGACCAGGTCCTGCAGACATTGATCCAGCGTCTGCATGCCCAGCGCACCCCCAGTCTGAATCGCCGAGTACATCTGAGGCACTTTATCCTCACGAATCAGGTTACGAATCGCCGGTGTGCCAATCATGATTTCATGCGCTGCGATACGGCCACCCCCGACTTTCTTCATCAAGGTCTGGGAAATAACAGCCCGCAAAGATTCCGACAACATCGAGCGCACCATATCTTTCTCCGCCGCCGGGAATACGTCGATGATCCGGTCGATGGTTTTAGCGGCAGACGAGGTATGCAGAGTACCGAACACCAAGTGACCGGTTTCTGCCGCAGTCAGTGCCAGCCGGATGGTCTCGAGGTCACGCAGCTCACCGACCAGGATAATATCCGGATCCTCACGCAGGGCACTGCGTAGCGCTTCACTGAAACCCAGGGTGTCACGGTGTACTTCACGCTGATTGACCAGACACTTCTTACTCTGGTGAACAAATTCAATCGGGTCTTCGATTGTCAGGATATGTTCGTTATCTTTTTCGTTACGATAATCCACCATCGCCGCCAGTGTGGTGGATTTACCGGAACCGGTGGGACCGGTCACCAGCACGATACCACGGCGGTTATCGGCGATAGTTTTGAAAATTTCCGGTGCATTCAGATCTTCCAAAGTCAGCACTTCGGAAGGAATGGTCCGGAATACTGCGGCTGCACCGCGGTTCTGGTTAAAGGCATTGACCCGGAAACGCGCCATATTGGGCACTTCGAATGAGAAATCCGCCTCCAGAAATTCTTCAAAGTCCTTGCGCTGTTTGTCATTCATGATGTCATACACCATGGCGTGGACTTCTTTATGTTCCATCGGCGGCAGATTGATTCGCTTCACATCGCCATCGACGCGGATCATCGGTGGTTCGCCAGCAGAGATATGTAAATCTGAAGCCTTGTTCTTAACGCTGAAGGCGAGCAATTCGGTGATATCCATCCACGTTCCCTTTACTGATTGGTGTAATCTATGCGCTTTAAAGACACAAGCGATTAAACATAAAGTAGCGCGCTGACTTCGGGCTTGCAAGATGACTGAGATAAAAAAGCGTTTCCACTCAATTAATGATGAGATCAGGCTGGCTGAACAGCAATCGGGACGGGCTCCCGACTCGGTGAAATTACTGGCGGTCAGTAAAACCTGGCCGGCTGAAAAACTGAAACTGGTCGCTGAAGAGGGGCAGCTGCGTTTCGGTGAAAATTACCTGCAGGAAGCCCTGGAAAAGATCAACGCCCTCCGCGACCTTAAGCTTGAGTGGCATTTTATCGGCCCGATTCAATCTAATAAAACCCGCGATATTGCGGCCCATTTTGATTGGGCCCAGAGCGTGGACCGAATTAAAATCGCCCGCCGCCTCAATGAACAGCGGCCGGTTGAATTGCCTCCCCTGAATGTCTGTATTCAGGTCAATATCGATGAAGAAGACAGCAAATCCGGTGTCACTGCGAGCGATGTGATGTCACTGGCCGAGTCCATCAGCCAGCTCGACAAACTCCGTTTGCGGGGACTGATGGTCATTCCTGCCAAACAGGATGATGAAGCGGCTCAGCGTGACAGCTTCCGCCGGGCAAGGGATTTATACCAGTCTTTGCAACAACGCTTCGATGATATCGACACCTTATCAATGGGTATGACCGGTGATCTTCATGCGGCCATTGCAGAAGGCAGCACCATGGTCCGCATCGGTACCGCCCTGTTTGGTCAACGTGATACCCGTCAGCCTTAATAAGCTTTACACTGATCACCAAGGCAAATGAATTAAACAAGGGGGATAAATGAAAGACTGTACGCTCGCTTTTATCGGTGGCGGAAATATGGCCCGCAGCCTCATCGGCGGCCTTGTTAACAACGGCTTTGCGGCGCAATCGATTCATGTCGCTGATCCCAGCGCTGAGAGTCTGGAGCAATTATCTGCCCGCTACCCGGTACAGACTTTCACCGAAAATGCGGCAGCTATCGCCGATGCGGATGTCGTGATTCTTGCGGTTAAACCTCAGCAACTTCAAAAAGTCTGCCGCGAATTGGCCCCCTACTGGCAACAGCACAAGCTTTTGATTTCTATCGCTGCCGGCATCCGGCTCGATGATATCAGCCGCTGGATTGGTCATAGCGAGTCAGCCGTCGTCAGAGCCATGCCCAATACGCCATCGCTGGTCCGCGCCGGTGCGACCGCGCTGTGTGCCAATAACCATGTGAGCAATGCCCAGCATGAACTGGCGGAATCCATCCTCCGTGCTGTCGGCCTCGCTTTGTGGGTTAAGGATGAGCAACAGATGGATGCGGTTACAGCCCTTTCCGGTAGTGGTCCGGCTTATTTCTTTCTGGTGATGGAAGCGATGCAGACAGCCGGTATGGAACTGGGTTTACCTGAAGAGACCGCGCGACTGCTGGCGCTTGAAACCGCTTTTGGCGCAGCTAAAATGGCACTGGAGAGTGATGAGTCTGCCTGCGTACTGCGCCAGCGGGTCACCTCCCCCGGCGGCACCACGGAACGGGCATTGGATGTGTTTGAGGATGAAGATTTACGCGGCAGTTTCAAAAAGGCTTTAAGTGCCGCGGCAGCTCGCGCTGCTGAACTGGCTGATCAACTGGGACAAGACTATGACTAACGGTTATCTGGCGAATCCGCTGATTTTTGTCATTGAGACACTGTTTTTCCTTTATATGGTCGTCGTTGCATTGCGCCTTGTAATGCAGTGGGCGAACTGGGAATATCATAATCCGCTGGTACAGTTCATCATCAAGGCGACCCAGCCACCGGTCAAATTCCTGCGTCAATTTCTACCCGCGATGGGCCGCTGGGATACCGCCACCATCGTGCTGTTACTTTTAGTGACGCTGATAAAGATCCTCATTGTCGGGCTGATCGCCGGTGCCTTGCCAGGCGGCCTGCTGTGGCTGACCCTGATCGTGGCCGAAATATTTTCTTTATTCATTGGCATTTTCACCGTCAGCATCATCATCGAAGTCATTCTCAGCTGGGTCACACCACCCGGCAGTTACAATCCGGTGGCACCACTGGTACAGCGGATGAATGCGCCCTTGCTGCGTCCGGTCAGACAATTGATTCCGCCACTGGGCGGGGTCGATTTATCACCACTGTTCGTTTTACTCGGCTTGCAGGTATTAAAGATGCTGGTGATGCCCTTGTTAACCGGACAAATTTAAGCCTTGAGATTGCGCTCATAGCGCTGTCTGATTAGACTTATCGCTTTTTTTACAGGAATCAACTGTTTATGCCGGAAACGATACCAGCCGACTCCGTTGGTTTGGTAAGCCCATCCACCCTGCACGTCGACTCGCCGTTGAAGCTCGACTGTGGGCGCACGCTGTCCAGCTATGATCTTGTCTATGAGACCTATGGTGAACTCAACGCTGATCACAGCAATGCCGTTCTGATCTGTCATGCTTTGTCAGGCGATCATCACGCAGCAGGCTACCATTCAATGGCGGATCGCAAACCCGGCTGGTGGGACACAGCCATCGGCCCCGGCAAGGCGATTGATACCAACCGGTTTTTCGTGGTCTGCCCCAACAATCTGGGAGGCTGCAAAGGTTCCAGTGGCCCAAATACCCTCAATCCTGAGACCGGAGAGTTATATGGACCGGACTTCCCGATAGTGACCGTGCCCGACTGGGTGCGCAGTCAGGCGGTACTGGCCGACAAGCTGGGTATCAAACAATGGGCAGCGGTTATCGGTGGCAGTCTCGGTGGTATGCAGGCGCTGCAATGGGCAATTAGTCTGCCTGATCGCGTTAGACACACTGTCATCATTGCTGCGGCACCCAAGCTGTCAGCACAGAATATCGCCTTCAACGAGGTCGCCCGCACCGCGATAAAATCCGACCCGGATTTTCATGATGGCAACTATATGCGCTTCAACACCCTGCCCCGCCAGGGTCTGGGTCTGGCTCGCATGCTGGGACATATTACTTATCTTTCCGATGAGGCGATGGGCCAGAAATTCGGCCGTGAGCTGCGCAGCGGCGCGATTCAGTACGGTTATGATGTCGAATTTCAGATTGAGAGCTACCTGCGCTATCAGAGCACCAGCTTTGTCGAGCGGTTTGATGCCAACACCTATCTGCTGATGACCAAAGCACTGGACTATTTCGACCCGGCCAAGGAATTTGATGACGATCTGACCCGCACTGTCGCCAATATCGAGGCCAAGGCTTTAGTCATGTCCTTTACCAGTGACTGGCGCTTCTCACCGATGCGTTCCAGAGAGATCGTTAATGCCCTCCTGGCAGCCGGCAAGCCGGTGACTTATGCTGAAATAGAAGCGCATCAGGGTCATGATGCCTTCCTGATGCCGATTCCACGCTATCTCGATATCTTCGGTACCTATATGCAGCAAATCGCAGCGGAGGTAGCAGCATGAGATTGCGACTCGATCAGCAAATCATCAGTGACTGGATCCCCGATGGCGCCAAAGTGCTGGATCTGGGCTGTGGTAACGGTGCCCTGCTCAATCATCTGCAACAGCGTAATATCACCGGCTATGGGCTGGAAATCGATAACAGCAAGTTTGCCGACTGCATCCGCGCCGGGATCAATGTATTGCAGGCCGATCTCGATGAAGGTCTGGGCCAGTTCGCTGATCAAAGCTTCGATTTCGTTATTCTGTCGCAAACATTGCAGGCAATAAAAAGGCCGGACTTTCTGTTGCGTGAAATTGTCCGCGTGGGTAAGAAAGGCATTATCGGTTTTCCTAATTTCGGCCACTGGCAATGCCGCATGCAACTGGCTTTAGGCGGACGCATGCCGGTTTCCAAGGCCTTGCCCAATGCCTGGTTTGAAACCCCTAATATTCACCTATGCACAATTCAGGACTTTGAGCAGTTATGCGAGTCGCACAAACTGACCGTGCTGAATCACAGCATCGTTAATCATGAACATAAAGACAGCCTGGGTGTCCGGCTTCTGCCCAATCTTTTCGGGCAGGTTGCGGTTTACCTAGTGCAGCAACAAAACAGCTAATGAAAGATTATCAACGCAAATTTATTGAGTTTGCCCTGCAGACCGGGGTACTGAAGTTTGGTTCATTTACCCTGAAATCGGGCCGTCAGAGCCCCTACTTTTTCAACAGCGGCCTGTTTAACACCGGCGCCTGCCTGGCGCGTCTGGGGCGTTTCTATGCCCGCACCATTGCCGAGTCGGGTCTGGACTTCGATGTTTTATTCGGTCCGGCCTACAAAGGCATTCCACTGGCCTCCACCACCGTGGTAGCCCTGGCTGACCAGCATGATCGCGACGTGCCCTATGTGTTCAACCGCAAGGAAATTAAAGATCACGGTGAGGGCGGTCAGCTTGTCGGTGCTGAACTCAGGGGTAAAGTGCTGATTATTGATGACGTGATTTCGGCTGGCACCTCGGTGCGCGAATCAGTTGATATTATCCGCGCCGCCGGGGCTGAACCTGCCGGTGTCATTATTGCGCTTGATCGTCAGGAACGCGGTCAGGGAGACTTATCTGCGATTCAGGAAGTCCAGGCAGAACATGACATTCCGGTACTGAACATTATCTCACTGAATGATTTGCTGGGTTATTTGCAGGACAGCCCGGAACTGGGTGAATACCTGCCAGCGGTGCAGGCTTACCGGGATTCGTACGGGGTTTAACGCAGAAGCAGGTTGCAGTAGTCCAGTAGGGGAACCACCTCAAAAGCCCGCTTGATCCAGCGGTTACCGTGTTTGATGGCCAGATGCGAGCCCAGGTAACCGCCCAGCAGCGAGCCCAGCAACAGTGCCGGTAACCAGTCCCAGCGGATGTCTCCGAGAATACCCAGCGTTACCGCGCCGGTACCATTCCAGAACAGGCCCACGAGTATCAGGGTGTAAGCCACCGCACGCTGATAATCCATCCCGAACCACATCACCAGCCAAATGGTGACAAACAGGCCGGTTCCTGAAGTCAGAGAACCGTTGAGAAATCCCAGGAAGAACAGCATCAATCCGCCCAGAATCAGTCCATCACGATCCCGCTGTTGGGACCTGTGCTGCTGGCCCAGATCGGTTTTCAGCCGCATCAGCACTGGCTGCGCTTCGGGATCGC
>JABURN010000255.1 GCA_014762585.1 Methylophaga sp. | reverse complement strand
GCAGTGAAAAGAACTGGCTATTTTTTGTATTCAATGCCATCCATTTCCCTAACTAATCGTGATTTGAATGGCGCCTCGTCCTTTCTGGTCACAATTTGGTAGCGATAACTTTCAAGTGCATCCATCAATTCGTTAATTTCTTGGTTAGGCACATTGAAGTGATAGAAAGTCGCCAAGCAGAGAGTCTTGATAATGTCGAACTCACGGTTGGAGATATTTAGGTGTGGATGACTGTCTTTCATCGATTTCCCACGACCGAAAGGATCAGGCATGTAGATCGCTGGTCCGCCAGTTTCTTCAACTACCCAGTTAGTAAGCATTACCTTGAATCCAGCCTTTGTGTGTTCTTGTTCGTGAATGGCTGCAAGGATAGGGTTGGCATTTAATCCCTGATTGTCGTAGATAAGATCAACAAGATGATCTACCGTTAAGGCAATGTTGTATGTACCACCGAGGCGTTCATATAGAGACTTATTTTGTTCTTCAGCCTGGGCTGATGAAAAAATGAAAGAAATTGCCAGAATAGATGCAAAGCCTACAATCTGCACAAATTTACGGACACTGTGCCAAAAAGTTTGTTTACTGAATTGATTCATAGTTATCTCTCTCTTTACTAAAAAAATGTGACAAATATGTCACGTTCAATCTATTCAAACTGCTTTACTTCTTATTTTGTATATGGATTCGGTAAATTGATTCAGTTTGTCGAGAAGTCAAAAACTCATCTGAGGATCATTCGCAATCGCATGTGAATTATTGATGTTGCTTTACATTTATATCTCACAACAATCTTGTGTGCAATATAAATGAGTTCTGGTTGCTCAGATATATAGTTCCAATGGTGAAAGTTCATTCCATATTTATTTAAATTTTAGGGAAAAACGAGATATTTAAGCCAGAAACATAAAGTGCAACTCACACTGTGAAAGCATAAGAATCATATGATGTAGAGAATTAACAGGACCAGGCAGATATTTACACATTTGTGAACGACGGGCAGTTCAGACTTGTACTGTGGTGCTTTGTTTGATGAAAAAAAAGCGTGTTACCTTCCCTGTAAGCTCTCACACAGTTAAGCATGTGAAACATGCCAAAAAGGTTGAATCGGAGCATGTTCTATAACTCAAAACGACGACATAGTTTCAATAATAAGATGTCGCCTGTAGAGTTTGAAACTCGATTTCATAAACGGCTGATGGGTGTCTAATGAATCGGTGGCTATTCAGATAATGACCTGGACAGAGCCCAGCAGCTACTTGGACATTCTTCCTCAGCAATTACAGATCGTGTATACAGAAGAAAAGCACAGGTAATTACCCCGTCTCACCGGGGGGGGAAGTGAAGAGCGAAGAGTCCCCGATGAGCGATGAACTAAATAAAAAGGACTTAGATATGTATATCAACCTGGACGATGAAAACCGAGCTAACCGATCTCGATTTACGAGTGATGCTAAATCTACCACTTCTAGTTCCAAGTGGATTCTTATCATAGCTATGGGGGTTTTTTTGGGTACAACTGCATCTACTCTATCTGTACGGGTTATGGACAACGCAATACTTAAATATCAGCTACATGAATTAAACAAAAAGTTAAAAGCTGACCAAGCAAGAATGAGAGCAAAACAAGAGGAACAAAACAAAATTAACGCTGCTAGATTAAAGCAACAGCAAATTGAAAATCAGGAGAAGCAGGCAGGACTCAGACAGGCAATGGAGACCTGTAATTTTTGGCAAGAAGAATATAAAAAGGAAAGAACCAGCTACAACAAAATGCACCGTGATCAGTCGTGTAATTTTGTGAATGAGTTTAGGTAAAGGCTGAATCTTTGGGACAGATCATCACCTATGGGATAAGACACAAAAAAAGCAGTCATCGCTAGGCGAATAACTGCTTAATTTTGTTTACTTTTTTGGCGCGCCCGGGAGGATTCGAACCTCCGACCGCCTGGTTCGTAGCCAGGTACTCTATCCAGCTGAGCTACGGGCGCTAAAGCCGTCTATTATACTAACAATGTGTACTGTTCGCAATAATAATTCTGGCGGAGAGCGAGGGATTCGAACCCTCGATAGGGGTTAACCTATACGCCCTTAGCAGGGGCGCGCCTTCAGCCACTCGGCCAGCTCTCCATCAAAGCGGCACAGTATAACAGATGTATTTTATTTGGCTAGTGATATCGTGAAATTAACCGGCATTCGGGTGATCTTTTTCCTGCTGAATCCGATCATAGATTTCTTCACGATGCACAGAGACATCTTTAGGTGCGTCAACACCGATTCTGACTTGGTTACCTTTAACACCAAGAACGTTTACTACGACATCATCACCGATGATGAGTGACTCGCCGACACGACGTGTGAGTATTAACATGATTTTTCCCCTTTACTCTCAAAAGCAGGCCGAGGTTACCAGGAGAAAATGAGAATTCTTCCATGCAGTAAGGCCTCGTGCCTTGTCCTGTTTAATAAATATTTCCATGTGTCAGTAGGGATCTTAAGTGTCCCTTTCTATGTGGACTGTGAAACAGTCGTAACTACTTCACTATCCGAAATTATTTTATCAGGAAGTTAAGTTGTTCGCGAGATAATTGTAACAGTTTTGTGACAATTATCAGGCAGCTGGGTCCTGCTCCAGATTGAATGCTTTGTGCAGCGTGCGAACACCTAATTCAAGATATTTTTCATTGACGACCACGGAAATTTTGATTTCTGAGGTGGAAATCATTTCGATATTGATATTCTCATCAGCCAATGCTTTAAACATGCTGCTGGCAATACCGGCATGGGAACGCATGCCAACACCCACAACCGAAATCTTGGCGATGTGATCATCACCATTCACTTCACGTGCACCGAGTTTTTCAGCAGTTTGTTCAAGAATCTTCAGTGCTGATTTGTAATCATTACGATGCACGGTGAAGGTGAAGTCGGTGGTTGAGTCATGACCGGTGTTCTGGATGATCATATCGACTTCAATATTCTGCGCCGCTACCGGGCCCAGAATCTGAGACGCAATGCCGGGGTGGTCAGGTACACCGAGAACGGTGATTTTTGCCTCATCACGGTTGAATGCGATACCTGAAATAAGAGCTTGTTCCATTGAAGGGTCCTCTGCAGCGATCAGTGTGCCGCCACCTTCTGTGAAAGAAGAGAGCACACGAAGCGGAACATTATATTTACTGGCAAATTCGACTGAGCGAATCTGCAATACCTTGGCACCTAAGCTGGCCATTTCCAGCATTTCTTCGAAGGTGATGTGATCAAGACGACGAGCCTCGGGAACGACCCGTGGGTCTGTGGTATATACGCCGTCTACATCGGTATAAATCTGGCATTCATCGGCTTTCAATGCCGCGGCCAGAGCGACCGCCGTGGTGTCACTGCCGCCACGGCCTAATGTGGTGATGTTGCCATTCTCATCGCAACCCTGGAAGCCGGCAACCACAACGACTTTACCTTGTTTGAGATCGTCACGAATTTTGTCATCGTCAATTTCGGTAATGCGTGCCTTGTTGTGCGCATTGTCAGTGAGAATTCGAACCTGCGAGCCGGTGTAGGACACAGCAGGCATACCCATCTGTTCGAGTGTCATGCTGAGCAGGGCGATAGTGACCTGTTCACCGGTGGAGAGCAAAACGTCGAGTTCACGGCCGCGCGGTTCTTCATTCAACTGTTTGGCTAAGTCAATCAGTCGGTTGGTTTCACCACTCATCGCTGAGACGACGACAATCATATCGTGGCCCTGGTTACGATAATTGATGACTTTTTTGGCGACCTCTTTAATACGCTCAACTGAGCCTACGGATGTCCCGCCATATTTCTGAACGATAAGTGACATGCTTAGTTTTCCAGCTTAGATCCGACCCAGTCAGAGACAGAGGCCAGAGCCGCTGCCAGATTCTGTGGTTCACTACCGCCGCCCTGTGCCATATCCGGACGACCACCACCTTTACCACCGACCTGACTGGCTACGTGTCCAACCAGATCGCCGGCGCGGATTTTATCGGTAATGTCCTTTGTTACGCCAGCAATAATTGTGATTTTTTCATCCTTGACTGATGTCAGAACGATCGCCGCACTGCCCAGCTTGTTTTTGAGCTGGTCGACCGCTTCCCGCAGCGCTTTACCATCAGCGCCTTCAAGTGTGGAAGCAAGGACTTTGATGCCATTAATGTCTTGTGCATTGTTAACCAGATCATCACCAGCGCTGCTGGCCAGTTTGGCTTTCAGGCTTTCCAGCTCTTTTTCCAGCTCACGGTTGCGCTGAACCAATGCAGAGGCTTTGTCCTGTACGTTGTCAGGTTTGGCTTTAAGCAGATCGGAAACCTGGTTGAGCGTATTCACTGTGTTGTCGACATAATCCAGCGCGGTATCGCCGGTAACCGCTTCAATACGGCGAACACCGGAAGCGATACCGGCTTCAGCGGTAATTTTGAACAGGCCGATATCACCGGTATTTCTGACATGAGTCCCCCCGCACAACTCGACCGAGAAGTCACTCATGCTCAGCACGCGGACTTTTTCGTCATACTTTTCACCAAAGAGTGCCATGGCACCGCTGTTTTTGGCTTCTTCCAATGCCATCAAGCGTGTTTCGACCGTGTGATTCATACGAATCTGCTGATTGACCATACGCTCGATTTCATGCAACTGCGCATCAGTCAATGGCTCAAAGTGAGAGAAATCAAAGCGCAGACGATGGGGATCAACCAGTGAACCTTTCTGTGTTACATGGTCACCCAGCACTTTACGCAGCGCGGCATGCAGAAGATGCGTGGCTGAGTGATTCAGTGCGGTCGCCAGGCGATTGTTTTCATCGATTTGCGCAGTCACTTTCTGCCCAACCTGGAATCGGCCGTTTTCGCAGCGGCCAATATGGGTGAAGGCTTTACCTTGTTTGCGGGTATCGTTGACAGTGAAGCTAGCGTTATCGGTGGTGATTTCGCCGTGATCGCCAACCTGGCCGCCGGATTCAGCATAGAAAGGCGTATTATCCAGCACCAGAATGCCTTCCTGGCCTTCATTCAGACTGTCGACATGTTCACCATTGAGAATGATATCGGTAATGGTGCCGTCTTCCTGAGTATGCTCATAACCACAGAACTCAGTCTCGCTGTCGATATTGACCTGTTCGGCCATGCCACCGCCAAACTGGCTCGCATTGCGGGCACGTGAGCGTTGTTCTTCCATCGCCCGTTCGAAGCCGGCAATGTCGATAGTCAGACCACGTTCACGGGCGATATCAGCAGTGAGGTCGATGGGGAAGCCATAGGTGTCATAAAGCAGGAACACCGTTTCACCCGGAATCTCCTTGTCACCCATGTCTTCAATCGCCTGATCCAGAATCCGCAGGCCGTTATCGAGCGTATCGGCGAAACGGTTTTCTTCCTGTAACAGGGCTTTTTCAACCAGTGACTGTGCTTGAGCCAGTTCCGGGAAAGCCTCGCCCATTTCATCAACTAACGGCTGCACCAGTTTGTGGAAGAAGGCGTCTTTAAGGCCCAGCTTATGACCGTGGCGAATCGCACGGCGGATGATACGGCGCAGCACATAACCGCGACCTTCATTTGATGGGTGCACGCCATCAGCAATCATGAATGAGCAGGACCGGATATGGTCAGCAATGACGCGCAGCGAGAAGTTGCTGCTGTCTTCAGTGCCTGACAGGGCCTGAATCGCTCTAATCAGGTGCTGGAACAGATCGATGTCGTAGTTGTTGTGCACGTTTTGCAGTACAGCAGCCAGTCGTTCCAGTCCCATGCCGGTATCGACAGACGGTTTCGGCAGGGGGATCAGGCTACCGTCAGCGCTACGGTTGTATTGCATAAAGACGAGATTCCAGATCTCGATATAGCGGTCGCCGTCTTCTTCCGGTGTACCTGGCGGGCCGCCGGCCACGTCAGGACCATGATCATAGAAAATCTCGGAGCAGGGACCGCAGGGACCGGTATCGCCCATTGACCAGAAGTTATCCTTGGCACCTATGCGGGAGAAGCGCTCTGCAGAAATACCGATTTCCTTGAGCCAGATATCGGCGGCTTCATCATCTTCTTCGAACACGGTGACCCAGAGTTTCTCTGGTGGCAGTCCCAGCGTGTCAGTCAGAAATTCCCAGGCATATTGAATCGCTTCGCGTTTGAAATAGTCGCCGAAGCTGAAGTTACCCAGCATTTCAAAAAAGGTGTGGTGGCGTGCGGTGTAGCCGACATTTTCCAGATCATTGTGTTTACCACCGGCCCGCACACAGCGCTGGGTCGTGACTGCACGTGTGTAGGCTCGGGTTTCCTGACCCAGGAAGGTGTCCTTGAATTGAACCATGCCAGCGTTGGTAAACAGCAGGGTAGGGTCATTGGCAGGCACCAGCGGACTGCTGGGCACCACTTCGTGTCCCTTGCCGGCAAAGAAGTCGAGGAACAATTTGCGTATATCAGCGCTACTTTTCATCGTCAGTTACGTTAAAACTTTCCGTTATTTCATCATGAGTGAACCCGCGATACTGTAAAAACCGTTGCTGCCTGGCACGGCTTTTAAAGTCTTCCGGGTTATGCTCGCCAAAGCGTTTGCGTCTGACCTCAGAGGCCAGTGCAAACCAGTCAATGTCTGCCTGCCGCAGACTGTCTGTGATGATGTCAGAAGCCACACCACGTTCTTGTAATTCCATCCGAATCCGGATGCTGCCATAGCCCCGATTGATGCGGGAATTCACAAAGCTCTCAGCAAAACGCTCATCACTCTGTAGCCCGGCTTGTTGCAGTTCAGACAGGCTTTGTTCTATTTCAAGCTCATCAAAGCCGGCCTTTGCCAGCTTGCGGTTCAGTTCCAGTGCACTATGTTCGCGGCGGGCCAGATAGCTCACTGCCTGTTCACTGGCGGATTTGCTCACGCTTCCAGATCATCCTCAACCGCATCGTTCTCAGCCGCCTTCACTTTTTTAGGCAACAGAATTTCACGTACCTTGGCTTCGATTTCAGCTGCCGTAGTTGGGTTTTCCTTGAGGAAGTTTCGGACATTGTCCTTGCCCTGCCCGATACGGTTACCGTCATAGCTGTACCAGGCGCCGGATTTCTCGACGATATTGGCCTGTACACCCATATCTATCAGTTCGCCTTCACGGGAAATGCCTTCACCATAGAGGATGTCGAACTCGACCTGTTTGAATGGAGGAGAAACCTTGTTTTTGACGACTTTAACGCGGGTCTCGTTACCCAGGATTTCGTCACCTTTCTTGATCGCGCCGATTCGGCGGATATCAAGGCGAACGGAAGAATAGAATTTCAGGGCGTTACCACCTGTGGTGGTTTCAGGGTTACCGAACATGACGCCAATCTTCATCCGGATCTGGTTGATGAAGATCACCAGCGTGTTGGAACGCTTGATGTTGGCGGTG
>JABURN010000065.1 GCA_014762585.1 Methylophaga sp. | reverse complement strand
GCCCATTTATAGCTGTAATAACCGGCTGCATAGCCGCCGGCAAAGATATGCGCGAAGCTGTGGGCAAAACGGTTGAATTTCGGCGGTTGCACCACGGCGACCTGATCCCGCACTTCTGCAAGGATTTTATCCACCTGATTCGGCTCGTTCGGATCAAACTCGAGATGCAGGCGGAAATCAAACAACGAGAATTCCAGTTGTCTCAGCATCATCATCGCTGACTGGAAGTTACGCGCCGCGATCATTTTCTGATACAGCGCTTCCGGCAGCGGTTCGTCTGTTTCGTAGTGGCCGGCAATCAGATCCAGTGCCTCACGCTCCCAGCACCAGTTTTCCATAAACTGGCTGGGCAGTTCGACTGCATCCCAGGCGACGCCGTTAATACCGGAGACACCCGAATAATCAATCTTGGTCAGCATATGATGCAGACCATGACCGAACTCATGGAATAGGGTAGTCACTTCATCGTGGGTGAACAGCGCCGGTTTGCCACCGACCGGTTCCGAGAAATTACAGGTCAGGAAAGCGACCGGGGTCTGGATGCCACCGGCAGTTTTACGCCGCACCAGGCATTCATCCATCCAGGCACCGCCGCGTTTGTGCTGGCGTGCATAGAGATCCAGATAGAACTGACCCCGCAGTTCACCGTTGGCTTCACGGATTTCAAAGAAACGCACGTCTTTATGCCAGGTATCGACATCTTTGCGTTCGCTGATGTCGAGGCCGTAGAGCTTGTTGACCACGGCGAACAGGCCATTCACGACCTTGTCTTCGGGGAAGTAAGGTTTCAGTTCTTCCTGCGAAATGGCATAACGCTGCTGACGCAGTTGCTCGGCAAAATACGTGACATCCCAGGCTTCCAGATCGTCCATACCCGCGGTTTCTTTGGCGTAGGCCTTGAGCGCTTCAAACTCTTCTTCGGCAATCGGCTTGCTGCGGCCAGCCAGATCATTCAGAAACTCCAGCACCTGCTCCGGGCTCTGAGCCATCTTGGTTGCTAGAGAACGTTCAGCATGATTATTAAAGCCCAGTAGTTGGGCCAGTTCATGGCGCAGTTTCAGAATCTCGGCCATGACTTCGGTGTTGTCCCATTTACCGGCATTGGGGCCCTGGTCAGAGGCTTTGGTAGCAAAGGCGGTATACATTTCTTCGCGCAGTTCCCGGTTGTCTGCATAGGACATCACCGGCATGTAAGAGGGAAAGTCGAGGGTAAAGACCCAGCCTTCGAGACCGTCACGTTTGGCAAACTGTTCTGCCATCGCCACGGTAGAAGGTGGCAGGCCCGAGAGCATGGCTTCATCAGTTATATGCTTTTTCCAGGCGTGGGTCGCGTCGAGCAGGTTTTCTTCGAACTTGGCACTGAGCTCAGTCAGCTTCTGCGTGATCTTTTTATATTGATCGCGTTGTGCCGGTGGCAGTTCGACGCCGGACAGGCGAAAGTCGCGAATGGCATTATCAATGACTTTTTTCTGCGCGGTATCAAGCTGTTTGTAGGCGTCACTTTCTGCCAGCGCCTTGTAGGCTCGATAGAGGTCTTCATTCTGACCCAGCTCGGTTCCGAACTCGCTCAACAGCGGCAGGCAGGCGTTATAGGCCTTACGCAGTTCGTCGGAATTGACCACCGAATTCATGTGACTCACCGGTGACCAGACATGATCGATGCTGGCTTCGATTTCTTCCATCGGCTCCACCAGCGTTTCCCAGGTCGGTTCGGAAATCTGTGTCAACAGCGTGTTGACTGCCTCTCTGGCTTTGTCGATGGCCTGGGTGACAGCCGGCTCAACGTGTTCCGGTTTGATTTTGGAAAACGGCGGTAAGGTGTAATCGTCTAGTAATGGGTTGCTCATAATTCTCTCTTATCGGTGTAAGCCTTGAGTATACGACAGCCGGCCTGGCGGTCTTACGTCACGATACTGCAATAAAAGGTTAATAAGGCTGCAATATTAATTAGTTAGTGTGCGCTCAAGATAAAAGGTAGGGGCACATTATGCAAAAACAAGTCAGTCAGAAAGAGAAGTTAAAAGTTCGCAGCGTCTGGATCTCCGATATTCACCTTGGCTTCCGTGGCTGCAGCGCTGATTTCCTGCTCGATTTTCTGCATAAAGTTGAATGTGATTATCTCTACCTGGTCGGCGACATTATCGACGTCTGGGAGATGAAAAAGAAAATGTTCTGGCCCCAGGCCCATAACAACGTCATTCGGACCCTGCTGGGTAAAGCCAAGCACAACACCAAGGTGATTTATGTGCCGGGCAACCATGACGAAATGCTGCGCGATTACGATGGTGCGGTGTTCGGTAATGTCGAAATTCAGAACGAAGTGATTCACACCACCGCCGATAACCGCAAACTGCTGATCCTGCATGGTGACCAGTTCGACAGTGTGGTGAAAATCTCCCCCCTGCTCGCCAAAGTCGGTAGCCGTCTCTATGAATGGCTGCTGCGTGCTAACCGTTATGTGAATCTGGTGCGCCGCAAACTGGGCTTTTCTTACTGGTCACTGGCGGCGTTTCTCAAGCACAAAGTTAAAAATGCCGTGCAGTACATCAGCAACTTCGAAGAAGCGGTGGCACACGAAGCCGCTCGTCAGGGCGTTGACGGCGTAGTGTGTGGTCACATTCACCGCGCCGAGATCGCCCGCCATCATAATGTGGATTACTACAACTGCGGTGACTGGGTGGAAAGCTGCACCGCACTGGTAGAACACCCCAACGGTGAAATGGAAATTCTGCACTGGACCGATATGGTCGAACAGCCCAAGGCACTGGTGCAGGCGGCATAGGTCAGACAATCTCAATGAAAATAGTGATAGTAACCGACGCCTGGACACCCCAGGTCAACGGGGTGGTGCGGACTTTAAAACAGACCCGCAAATGTCTGGAGCAACTGGGCCATGAAGTGCACTTCATCACCCCGGAGTTGTTTACAACCATCCCCTGCCCCAGCTACCCCAGTATTCCGCTGGCTCTGTTTCCCGGTCGTAAAGTGGCCCAACTGCTGAATGAACACAATGCCAATGCGGTGCATATCGCGACAGAAGGCCCGTTGGGCATGGCAGCCAGACGCTGGTGTCTGCGTAACAAATTTCAGTTCACGACCTCTTATCACACTCAGTTCCCCGAGTACGTCAGGCTGCGGGCACCGATTCCGCTGAGCTGGACCTATGCCTGGCTGCGTCGCTTCCATGGCAAAGCGGTGCGGACCCTGGTGCCTACCGAGTCCCAGCGCCAACGCTTGCTGGATCGCGGCTTCGACAATGTTGAAGTCTGGGGCCGCGGTGTCGATACCGAGATATTTACACCAGACAAACCGCAGCAACTAAACCTGCCTGGGCCGATTCTGCTCAATATGGGTCGGGTGGCAGTGGAAAAGAACATTGAAGCGTTTCTGGACCTCGATGTACCGGGCAGTAAAGTCGTGGTCGGTGATGGGCCCGATTTAGAGCAATTGCAGCGAGCTTATCCCGACGTCTTGTTCACCGGTGCCCGCTTTGGCCGGGAACTGGCCAGCTATGTCGCAGCGGCGGATGTTTTTGTTTTCCCCAGTCGCACAGATACTTTCGGCCTGGTGCTGCTGGAAGCCATGGCCTGCGGGGTGCCGGTCGCAGCTTATCCGGTCACGGGTCCTGCCGATGTGGTACTGGATGGCATCACGGGAAGTCTCAGTGAGAATCTCGCAGAAGCCGTAAAAAATGCCCTCAAAATCGATTCCAGAGCCTGCCTTGAATATGCAAGACAAAACAGCTGGCTTGCCTCAAGTGAGGTTTTCGCAAGCTATATGTATGATAATACTAAGAATTCCGACTGGCCGGGTCGGGAGCAGACAGTCCGCTAGGGCTGACAACGCTGTTGCGTATCTACAACAGTTTTATTCTCCTGTTTGCCGAAATTACAACACTATCTCTTGATCGGCCCTATTCAGCGTGAGATTATTTGCGGGTCAACAAGAATAAACAGGGATAAAGATTTCAATGACACATCTACGTACCGTTTTCAGACTCGGTGTCGTGGCACTGGTTTTATTCATGACCGGTTGTGCCACCACAAACCAAAGCGCAGGCGTCAGCGATCCACTGGAAGGATATAACCGCGCCATGTACAAATTTAATGACGCTGTCGATACTGCCGTACTCAAACCGGTAGCCAAGGGCTATGATGCCGTGGTGCCCGATCCCATCAGTCAGGGTGTCAGTAACTTTTTCAGCAACCTGAATGACATCACCGTCATCATCAATGACCTGTTCCAGGGTAAGTTCTATCAGGCTTACCGTGACACGCACCGCTTCGTGTTAAATACTACTGTCGGTGTCGCCGGTATTTTTGATGTCGCCAGCCTGAGCGGCTTTACCAAGAATAACGAAGACTTCGGTCAGACCCTGGGCGTCTGGGGTGCAGAGCCTGGTGCTTACGTTGTCCTGCCTTTCTTCGGTCCACGTAACGTGCGTGATACCTTCGGTCTGGTCGGCGATATGTTTACCGATCCTGTGATGTATGTCGAAGGTGACGATGCCCGCCTCGCGCTTGTCGGCACCCGCGTCGTTGACACCCGCGCCAATCTGCTGAAAGCGGAAAAAGTACTGGATCAGGCAGCGACCGACGAATACAGCTACGTGCGTGATGCTTATATGTCACGTCGTCAGTATCTGGTCTTCGACGGCAACCCGCCTGTGAATGATGAGTTCGATGTCTTCGAAGAAGACGAGTGACACGACAATCACACACTGAGACTTTATAATAAAGAGCCGGGTTAAGACCCGGCTTTTTTATGTTTCATATAAACCGGATTCACACCAGTCACGGAGCATTATGACCAGCATTCTCTTTGTACTTGCCATCGTTGCCGGCTTTGCTGTGCTTATTTGGGGCGCAGATCGTTTTATCGATGGTGCAGCCAATATCGCCAGTAACCTCGGTGTATCGCCACTGATTGTCGGTGTCACCATTGTCGGTTTCGGCACCTCGGCACCGGAAATGCTGGTCTCAGCCCTTGCCGCCTATGATGGCGTGCCCGCCATGGGTATCGGTAATGCATTGGGTTCCAATATCACCAATGTCGGTCTGGTGCTGGCTGTCACTACCTTGATTTCACCGCTGGTTGTTAACTCTGCCACCCTGCGCCGCGAGTTTCCGGTGCTGGCTTTTGTGATGCTGGTGTCTTTTATCATGCTGATGGATGGTGTACTGAGCCGCGCTGATGGCAGTATCCTGTTTGCCGGTTTCCTGCTTACCATCGCTGCCATGGGCTGGATGGCCTATAAGGGACTGGGGAAAAATGACCCGCTGGAAGCTGAATTCGCCGAGGAATATGCCGAGCCTAAAATGTCGACCGGCAAAGCCAGCTGGTATTTTGTGATTGGCCTTGCTTCTCTGCTGGTCGGCTCCAAATCACTGGTCTGGGGCGCAAGTGGCATCGCCACGATGCTTGGTGTCAGTGATCTCGTTATCGGGCTGACCATTGTCGCTATCGGCACCAGTCTGCCGGAGCTGGCAGCCTCTGTTATCTCAGCTCTTAAGAATGAACATGATATTGCGGTAGGTAATATTCTCGGTTCCAATATTTTCAATCTGCTCGCCGTACTGGCCATGCCTGGCCTGATTGCACCGACAGAAGTTGATCCACTGCTACTGTATCGTGACTTCCCGTTCATGATTGGTTTGGCGGTTGGCCTGTTCCTGTTTGCCCGCTATTGCTCCCAGGGACGTATCGGCCGGGTTGCCGGGGTATTGATGTTAGTGGTCTATATTGGCTATAACAGTCTCCTTGCCTACCAGAATATGCCTGGACTCAATTAATGCAGATCGATCACGATAAGCTCAGAGAACTCGCTGGCGCGGTCATTGATACCGAGCTGGCCGCGGTATCGGCCTTACGCGATCGCATCAATGACGACTTCATCAAGGCCTGTGATTTTATGCTGGCCTGCACTGGCCGCATCGTGGTTATCGGCATGGGCAAATCGGGTCACATCGGCAGCAAAATAGCGGCGACACTGGCCAGTACCGGTACGCCGGCATTTTTTGTTCATCCCGGCGAAGCCAGCCATGGTGATTTGGGTATGATCACCGATAAAGACGTGGTGTTGGCTTTATCCAACTCCGGGGAAACCGCGGAAATCCTGACTATTCTTCCCCTGATCAAACGGCTGCATGTGCCATTGATCACCATGACCGGCAGAAAAGAATCGACTCTGGCCCAGTGTGCCAGTGCCCATCTGGATGTCAGCGTCGAGCGCGAAGCCTGCCCGCTGGGCCTCGCTCCCACTTCCAGCACCACTGCGGCACTGGTTATGGGCGACGCGCTTGCCGTGGCGCTGCTCGAGGCACGTGGCTTTACTGCCGAGGACTTTGCGATGTCGCATCCGGGCGGTTTGCTGGGCCGTCGTCTGCTGTTGCACGTCAGTGACATCATGCATACCGGTTCGGCCATCCCCACCATCAGCGAATCGGCATTAATCAGTGATGCCTTGATTGAAATGTCGGCCAAAGGTCTGGGCATGACGGCAGTCACCGATGCCAAACAGCAAGTCGTCGGCATTTTCACTGATGGTGACTTACGCCGGGTGCTGGCCCAGGAAGTGAACATTCATACAGAGCCGCTGTCTGGTTTTATGACTCGCGGTTGCAAGACCGGCAAGCCCGACATGCTGGCTGCTGAAGCGCTGGAATTGATGCAGCGTTTCAAAATCAATGCCCTACTCATTCTTAACGAAAAACAACAACTGGCCGGTGCCATCAATATGCATGATTTGTTGCGTGCTGGCGTGGTGTAACAGGAAAAACAATGCAGGACATTCTGGAAAAAGCAAAGAAAATCAAACTGGTTATCTTCGACGTCGACGGCGTGCTGACCGACGGCAGAATTATCATCGGTGATGATGGTCAGGAATATAAATCCTTTCACACCAGAGACGGCCACGGGATGAAACTGTTACAGCTCACCGGCGTTGAAATAGCCATCATCAGCGGGCGCAGTACAAAAACCGTTGAACACCGGATGAACAGCCTGGGCATTAATCATGTGTTTCAGGGCAAGCGCGTCAAACTGCCGGTATTCGAACAATTGATTGCCGAGCTGAACCTGCAACCGGAAGAATGCGCTTTTGTGGGTGATGACTGGGTCGATCTCTCGATCATGAGCCGGGTCGGACTCGCCATCGCGGTGCAGGATGCCGATAGTGTCGTCAAGAAACACGCACACTGGATTACACCGTCAAATGGCGGTCATGGTGCCGCCCGCGAAGTCTGCGAACTGATTATGGAAGGACAGGGAAACCTGCAGGACCAAATTGAACGTCATTTTTAATCTGCCGCTCTATGCACGACGCGGTCTGTTGCTGATTGCCGGCTTCAGCCTATGGCTCATTTTTCATGACACTAGTCAGCCGCAGCAA
>JABURN010000195.1 GCA_014762585.1 Methylophaga sp. | reverse complement strand
TCGATCCATGTCCGCTCTGCATTCTGCAGCGGGTGATGGTACTGGCGGTGGGTGTTATTTGCCTGCTGGGTGCATTGCACAACCCCGTGAATACCGGTCGCCGGGTTTACGGTTTTCTGGTTGTCCTGCTGGCAGGCATTGGGGCAGCGATAGCTGGCCGCCATGTCTGGCTGCAGCAACTGCCCGCTGACCAGGTACCGACCTGTGGCCCAGGGCTGAATTTTATTGTCGAGAATTTCCCGCTGAACCAGGCAATTGATATGGTACTGAGGGGCTCAGGCGAATGTGCCGATGTCATGTGGACATTCCTTGGCCTGAGCATTCCCGGCTGGACGCTGGTTGCGTTTGTGGTGATGGTTCTGATGGGACTGACTCAGCTGTTTGGAAAACACAAACAACCCGACTTCATCTAAGGTCGGTCTCTATCAGCGGCGGGGGAATAGCGTGGAGGCCATGCCGGGCATGGCTGCCAATCAGCGTGCGCGGTAAACGATGCGGCCTTTGCTGAGATCGTAGGGGGTAAGCTGAACAGTCACTTTATCGCCAGTCAGAATGCGAATGTAGTTTTTACGCATTTTGCCGGAGATGTGGGCTGTGACCACGTGCCCGTTTTCCAGTTCAACACGGAAAGTCGTGTTAGGCATGGTATCGATAACTGTGCCTTCAAATTCAATATGATCTTCTTTTGCCATAAACTCTCATGAACCTTGGGGTTAAAAAGATCATTTTGCCGTAATATCACTGATTATTCAAAGCTTTTATCTAATTTACGCCAACTGGACTGATAGGCTTCAAGTGCGGAAAAGCGTGTTTTGTAGCGCATTTTGGGGCTTTCCTCGATCCAGTAACCCAAGTAAAGCCATGACAAACCATAGTTTCTGGCCAGTTCTATCTGCTTAAGAATCGCGAAGGTACCCAGTCCCCGCTTGGGCAGTTCCGGTTCAAAAAAGGTATAGAAAGCCGAGGCACCGTCATTGATGAAATCCGTCACTGCGACGGCGACCAGTTTCTCGCCGAGACGGAATTCGATAAATGCCGTATCGCACCAGCTGCTGGTCAGGAAATTGATATAGCTGTCACTGCTGGGGTTATCCATGCCGCCGCCCGGATGCCGGCCTGACAGATAACGGCGGTAGAGTTCGAAATGCTCATAATTGAACTCAGCCGGACGCACCCGCATTTCAATATCCTGATTCTGTTTGAGGCAACGCCGCTGGCTGCGGTTGGGTTTGAACTGTCTGAGATCAATTCTGACCGGTACACAGGCTTCACAGTCCGGGCAGAAAGGCCGGTAGATATGATCACCGCTACGGCGAAAACCATGCTGAATCAGATGGCTGTAGAGCTCTTTGCTCGCTGGTTTATTAGGATCAGGATAGATGTTTCTTGCCCGTCTCCCTTCCAGGTAGGAGCAGGCGTGTGGTTGATCCTGATAGAAGTCGAGACTCATAAGCTTAACGGCAGATCCGGATCAATTTTCCAGGGCGGACTGACCCCGGGCTGGTGACAAAGCTGCTGAAGCTGACCGATGAATTGTTGCCGCGGTATTTCTTCAGCCCCCATCCGAGCCAGGTGGTCGGAATATATCTGGCAATCGATCAGTGGCATGTCCCAACGCGCGAGTTGCTGACACAAAGCGACCAGCGCAATTTTGGAGCTGTCAGTGACAAAACTGAACATGGATTCTCCAAAAAAAGCTTTACCGATTGCCACACCATAGAGACCACCCACCAGTCGGTTTTGTTGCCAGCATTCGACACTGTGCGCATAACCCAGCGCATGCAGTTCGTTATAGGCCTTAATCATTTCTTCATGAATCCAGGTCCGGTTATCGGGATCGGTGGGTTGATTGGCCCTGGGCGCTGAGCAGGCATGCATGACGCGCTCGAAAGCCTGATCGAAAGTGACACTAATCTCCTGTTTTCGTAGCTGCCGCTTGAGGCTTTTGCTGATATGCACCCTGTCGGTGAACAACACCATACGGGGATCGGGACACCACCACAGAATCGGATCGTTTTTATTGAACCAGGGGAAAATACCGTGCTTATAGGCATCCAGCAGCCGTTCGGCAGACAGATCGCCACCAGCAGCCAGTAAACCATGCTCAGTCGCCTGTTCAACTGGCGGAAAGCGACTTTGTGATGTGGCCGCTAACCAAGTGATAGACATAAAATCAATCTTGCAGTTGTAAGTTCAGTTCTCTAGCCCAGTTTATTGAATCCAGATAGGTTCTGACCAGTACTTCTTTAGGGATAGGCGAGTGCTGCAACGCCTGCCACTGTCCGCGCTCATATTCCAGCGTGTCATGCAGCGCAAATCCTGCCGGACCTTTTTGCTCAATCAGTGCGGTTTTAAGTTCGACAGAGAGCGGCAGCCGTTCAATGATTTGCGTCATCGGCCGGTCCATGAGGGCATCCAGTGTCGAAAACAGGCCAGCGGCAAAAAAGGTATCAGACTGACCTTTGTAATATTTAGCCAGCAGTTCACACATACGTGCCCGTATCATCGCGACACTGCGCAGCTCATTGGGTTTGTCGTCCATGCCGGACAGGCACAGCAGACTGGCCCAGGTTTTAACCTTGTTGATGCCCAGCATCATCACTGCCTGTTTGGTGCTGTTGACTTCACGCGGTAGCCCGAAGAACGCCGAATTGATGAGGCGAAGCAGTTTGTAGCTCAGGCTGACATCCTGATTGATGGTCGCCGCCAGATCATCAGGCTCGACATCCGGTTCCTGCAATTTCACCAGCAGTTCCATCAGGGTCTGCTGTGAGGGACCAATGGTCTTGTTATCGCCGGCTTCAGGCAAAGTGTAGAAAAAGCCCTGCAATAAATCGACGTCGTGGCTTTTACAGAACTGATACTGGGCACCGGCATTGACGTTTGTCGCGCATAAAACACTGTGCCGTTGACGCCATTGCGGTAAAAATTCTGACAGATACTGGGGTTGGAATTGATCCAGGTCGATCAGCAATGTCTGGGTTCGCCGTTCTGTATTTGTGCCCGCATGACCGGCGAAGCTGAAAGCCTGATTATTGAACTGAGGTAGCTCCGACCCATTGATGTCGAGTGTTAGAGACATGCCAATATTAGGCAGGTTGAGCAGGGCATTTTGCCAGGATTCGGGAATAGTCAGCAGAGCCTTTTGCCGATGACTGATAGCCTGCAGTATGCTGGGCAGCTGCTCGATGAAGTCGGGCACCGGTAAATCATCGTCTAATTTGTTGCCATCAAGGCCGAGAAAAGAGAGGTGATAGCTGTCGACATCAAGCCGGTTTGGAATAAACAAGGGCTGACGGTGAATGACGCCGGAGAAAGCTTTAAGCAACTCAAAAGGCGCAGCTTGTTGGGCCATAGGCGGATGCTCTCTTTAAACAGGTAACCTCAAATCGATTCGCGACCTGAGAACGCATGGGACAGTGTACCACTGTCGATAAACTCCAGCTCTCCGCCTAATGGAATTCCGTGAGCCAGTCGAGTTACTTTAACCTGACGAGCGCGGGCCAGTTCACTGATGTAATGGGCAGTAGCTTCACCTTCCACGGTCGGGTTGGTGGCGAGGATCAGCTCATCGATCTGACCTTCATCCAGCCATTCAGCCAGTCTGGGAATGCCTAATGCTTCGGGACCAATGCCATCCAGCGGTGAAAGGTGTCCTGACAGGACAAAATATTGCCCCTGATAATGCGTGGCCTGCTCGATAGCGAGAACGTCACTGGGCATTTCCACGACGCAAATCGTATCCTGTTGGCGTCGCTCATCCCGGCAACGAACACAGACATCGCTTTCGCACAAAATCCGGCAGCGCTGGCAATGACGCACATTGCTGAGTGCATCCTGCAGGGATTTAGCCAGCCGCTCAGCGCCATCGCGATTACGCTCCAGCAGATTGAAGGTCATACGCTGGGCCGATTTCGGACCCACACCGGGCAAGCAGCGCAGGGCCTGAATCAGCTCATCAATACTGGAACCGAGACTCGCCATAACGCGATCTTAAAATGGCATTTTCATGCCGGGTGGCATCATGCCCGCCATCCGATCCTGAGTGGTTTTTTCCACCTGGCGGTTGGCATCATTGACTGCCGCCGCGATCAGATCTTCCAGCATTTCTTTATCATCCTGGTACAGCGCGTCTTCGATTTCGATACGTTTGACATCGTGTTTACCGGTCATCGTCACCTTGACCATGCCGCCGCCTGCCTGACCGACGACTTCCATCTGCGCCAGTTCCTGCTGGGCTTTTTCCATATTGGCCTGCATTTGCTGGGCCTGCTTCATCAGGTTGCCTAATCCACCTTTCATGGCAATTCCTCTTGTTAATCGACTGGTTTGATTGTTTGCTCAATTATACGGGCATTAAAGGTATTTTTGATGATTTCCACTGCAGGATCATTATGAATCGCCTCAATGGCCCGTTGCTGTTTCTCAGCGGCCTGCTCGGCACGTTCAACGGCCAGAGTCGGACCGGCTTGCGCATTGTCTGTTGGATCGGCAAACACCAGCTTGAGTTCCTGCCCCAGTTTTTTGGACAGGGCCGCCTGCAGGCGTTGCTTGGATTTGTCAGTGGCAAGATGTCCGAGTTCAGATGACAGCGACAAGTGCACAGCCTGTTGCTCGGTGCGGATCAGGGCACTGTTCTCAGCAAGCTGACGGGTCAGGGCAGACAGTTTCAGCTCGGCGATGATCTGGGTCCAGTTGGCCGGTGATAAATCGACTGAAATCAAGGTCTCAGGGGTAATGGTCTCGACCTCTGCAACTGATGCCGGTTCAACAGCGGGTTCCGGCTGCGTTGCATTCGCAGCAAGTGGGGAGGGACGGACTGGCTCGTGTACAGGTTCGGCTCTGGGCTCAATAGCAGGGCTAAGCATTTGCGGCGATGATGAGGTCTCATCTTCCTGACTGGAGACTGCCTGTTTCAGGGCTTGTCTGGCTGATGTCGGACCGGCTTCGGGAGACACGGCCGATTCCACCGGCGGTGAAGTCACGGCCGGTTTACTGGGCGAGGGCGACTTTTTTAGCGCCTGGTCTCCTGTATCCGGTTCTGGCGGCGTCTGCGGCTGAAAGCTCAGCATTCTGAGCAGCGTCATATCAAAGCCGCTTTGCGGGTCGGCCGCCCATGACAGATCTCGTTTGCCATTCAGCGCAATCTGATAAAGCAGTTGAATCGTTTCCGGATCGAAATCTCTGGCCAGCTCAGCCAGCTGGGGTGACAGTGACTCGGGCAAGTCCATATCCGGAACCAGTTGCAAGGTGGCGATTTGCTGCAATGCACTCAGCAACATGTCAAACACCACGGCAAAATCACGCCCCAGCGCGGCCAGTTCAGCGGATTGTGCCAGCAATGCTTTGCCATCCTGAGCCAGTAATGCCTGCAGCAGAGTCGTGAGTTGATCCTGACTGATGCTGCCCAGCATCTGGAAAACGGTGTCACTGCTGACTTCTCCGCCGCCAAAGGCGATAGCCTGATCCAGCAAACTCAACGCATCCCGCATGCTGCCATCGGCGGCGCGGGCAAGTTGTGTCAATGCTTCGGTTTCAAACTGGATCTGCTCCTGCTGCAGAATAAAAGCCAGATGTTCACTGATTTGTGTTAATTCCAGACGCCGCAAATTAAATTGCAGGCAGCGTGACAGGATGGTCACCGGCAGTTTCTGCGGATCAGTCGTAGCAAACAGGAATTTAACGTGAGGTGGAGGTTCTTCCAGGGTTTTCAGAAGGGCATTGAAACTGCTGGTGGACAGCATGTGCACTTCGTCGATCAGGTAAACCTTGTAACGGCCCCGGCTGGGCGCGTATTGCACGTTATCCAGTAATTCACGGGTATCATCGACCTTGGTGCGTGAGGCGGCATCGACTTCTATCAGATCGACAAAACGGCCGTTATCGACTTCGGTACAGCTCGGGCATTCACCGCAGGGAGTGGAACTGATGCCCTGTTCACAGTTCAGCGACTTGGCAAGAATGCGTGCCAGGGTGGTTTTACCGACGCCGCGGGTGCCGGAGAACAGGAAAGCATGATGCAGACGGTTCTGATCGAGGCCGTTGATCAGGGCACGCAACACATGTTGCTGCCCCACGACTTCCGCAAAGGATTTAGGTCGCCACTTGCGGGCCAGAACCAGATAACTCATCAGCTATACGTTGACCTTGTCCAATAAGGGTGGTGACCCACACCAGCCGGATCTCGGCGCCCGAGTCCGAAGGCTCCGCTGCTCCCTTCCGGGCCTGACGGGTTGACCAACATATCGTCGCGAGGAGACCGATGCAGGCCACCATAGAACAGCCTATTCTATGCCCTAAATGTCAGTTTTTCCATCACCGGATTGTAATTCGAGTCGCCAGTACAGAATAAACAAGCACTTAGCTTTCTGTTGATTGCTACGATACGAAGTCTATGACTTTTTTGCGCAACAGTATCGCACCGACTGACAAAAAAGTTGATGAGTCACAGATTGCTGCCGATAGCTATAATGGGCCTGTTTAGTCATTAGAATCGCGGCATTGTCGCATAGCGAAAGGGAAGGTCATCGACTGATGCGGAGAAGAGCGTGTTGTTTTTGAAGCGCGATTTAGTCAGCGCACTGACCGTTAATCTGGTTGTTCTGCTTCTCTATATGGCGAGTGGCTGGCTCAGCCTGCAGATTTCCGCTATCAATGCCTTTACCGCTGTGATCTTTTTCCCTGCCGGTGTTGCATTAGCTGCCTGTTTGACTTATCGCCTGCATCAGGTTGTCCCGGGTATTTTTCTGGGTGCCTACCTGCTGAATCTTTTCTTCACTCAGAGTCAGAATGTGCTGAGTCCGGCGGGACAGCTGTTGCCGCTGGTGATCGCTGTTGCATCCAGTCTGCAGGCAATGATTGGCAGCAAGGTGATGAGGCGTTTTGTCAGTGCTGAATTTACCCTCAGTCACGAGCGCGAAATATTACGCTTTATTGTTTCTGTACCGCTGATTTGTTTGATTAGCGCTACCCTTAGTGTCACCGCTTTATCACTGCATCAGGATGGAGGGGAAACCTTCCTGTCTAACTGGGCCGGATGGTGGGCAGGCGATTCAATGGGGATTCTGATCGCTTTGCCGCTGGTAATGAGTTTCTGTGGTCAGCCAGACAGAATCTGGCGCAGTAGACGTTGGTTGATGAGCATTCAGGTCACGGTATCTCTGCTGATCATCGTGGCACTGACTTATGAAATCAAGCAGTTTGAAAACCGTCAGCTGGATGACCGTTTCAATATACGCACGCTGGAAGTCGGGACCTTGTTCCGCGTCGCGCTGCGCTCGGAAGAGTTGATCCAGGAAAGTGTGGCCCAACTGTTTGCTGCCTCGGCAGTGGTGACCCGTGAAGAGTTCAGTGAATTTGTGAGCTGGAGTCACATCTATGCGCACAGGCATATT
>JABURN010000064.1 GCA_014762585.1 Methylophaga sp. | reverse complement strand
TAAACTTAAAAACATTCACTTATAGGACTTCACTTCAGCCTTTTCTGCTTCGGTGAGTTCACTAAACGGCTTGCTGGTCAGCTCATGAATTCGCTGTTGTCTGGCTTCTTTAATAAGACGAGAGACGATGCCCGTGAGTTCATGTTTGAGTGCATCCGCTGACAAGGTTAGCGGTTGCAGGGCAAGTTTCTGAAGATGCGCCCCGTTTTCCTTGTCGCGCCAGCGTTCCAGCAGGGCCGCTGTAGTTAAGTGGGGATGATGATGCAGGGTTTCAACCAGTTCGATAAAAATATTTATACCGGGTTGCTTCACCTGGGCAATGGCATCCAGGTTGTCGATTTCCCGCGCCAGAATCGGGTATTGCAGCACGATGGTGATCGCCATCCGGATCGGCGTCATTGTTGCCGTGCTAGGCTTTCTGGCGGCTTTTTTGCGTTGCTGCGCCGGCTTTTCAAGGTGCCGGTTCAGGGTCGCCATGTTGGTTTTGGTGATTTCGGCCAGCCTCTGTTCGAGCATATCCCGGTAGACGCCAGCCGGCACATGCTTGAGATAAGGTTTGGTCAATTCAACCAGGCGGGCACGCCCATCCATCGAATTCACATCGACACGACTGCAGAGGGTTTCGAAAAAGAAGTCTGAATAATTCAAAGCCATTTCCACCCCGCGGTTGAAAGCTTCCGGGCCCTGGTTTCTGATCAGACTGTCCGGATCTTCACCTTCGGGCAGAAACATAAACTTCAGTTGCTGATTACCGCCCAGCATCGGCAGGGCATTTTCAGCTGCACGCCAAGCAGCATCGCGCCCCGCCCGGTCGCCATCAAAACAGAACACGACTTCCGGCGCAGTGCGCAGCAATACGCGCAGATGATCGGCTGTGGTTGATGTACCCAGCGTCGCGACCGCGTTGTTAATACCGAACTCCGCCAGTGCAATCACGTCCATATAACCTTCCACAATCAGAATACGCTCCAGCCTGCGATTGGCTTTGCGAGCCTGGTACAGGCCGTAAAGCTCGGTACCTTTGTGGAAGATCGGCGTTTCCGGCGAGTTCAGATACTTTGGCGTGGAATCATCCATCACCCGCCCACCAAAGCCGATGACTCTGCCGCGGCGATCGCGGATGGGGAACATAATGCGATTACGGAAACGGTCGTAGATACGGCCTTTGTCGTTTTTGATTAACAGGCCACCATCGAGCAGTTGCTTACTCACCTGTGGGTTACTGCCGAAGGTTTTCAGTACATTGTCCCAGCCATCAGGTGCCATGCCCAGACCGAAGGTTTCGATGGTATTGGCGCTGAGGCCGCGCTGTTTCAGATAATTGACAAAAGCTTGCCGCTGAGGATGATTGTGGAGCTGATGCACGTAGTATCGCCCCACTTTATCCATCAAATCATAGAGGTTCTGTTTCGCCGGCGATAAATTAACCGATTGGGTGGTCGGCACAGTCATGCCCACCTGATCCGCCAGTTCCTGGATTGCTTCCGGGAAGCTGAGCTGGTCGTACTCCATCAGGAAGCCGATAGCCGTGCCGTGGGCACCACAACCAAAGCAATGATAGAACTGCTTGTCAGGGCTGACTGTGAAAGAAGGTGTTTTTTCGTTGTGGAAGGGGCAGCAGGCATGCAGATTTTTGCCCGCTTTTTTTAGCGCTACCCGCGCATCGATAACATCAACGATATCGATGCGCGCAAGTAGTTCATCAATGAATTGTGTGGGGATCTGACCAGCCATAAACGCTATTATGGCTGAAATTCAGTGGAAAGATTAAACCCGTGTTTGCGGACAACGCTCAGCAAGGGAATTACTGATTCAGAGCGGCCTTCACTTTACCACTGACCGCGCCCATGTCTGCGCGACCCTGAAGTTTTGGACGCAGTACATTCATCACTGCCCCCATATCTTTCACACTGCTGGCGCCGGTCTCTTTGATCGCGGCATCAACGGCTTCAGCGATTTCCTCATCACTGAGTTGAGCCGGCATGAACTCTTCAATAATGACCAGTTCAGCCTTTTCAATTGCCGCCAGGTCGTCGCGGCCGGCCTGTTCGTATTGGTCCAGCGCTTCGCGGCGCTGTTTGGTCATTTTAGTGAGAATGACCACAATATCGTCATCAGACAGATCGGCGCGATTGTCGACCTCTACCTGCTTGATAGCCGCCGTGATTTGGCGCAGTACGCTGAGGCGCTCTTTTTCTTTAGCGCGCATCGCGTCCTTGACGCTGTCCATGATGGTGACTTTCAGTGGGCTGGCTTCTGCAGGCATCGTCAGTTTTACCGGGTTCGATTAGTACAGGCGAACGCGGCTGGCGTTTTCGCGGGCCAGTTTTTTCTGGTGGCGTTTAACTGCCGCTGCTGCAGCGCGTTTGCGGGCAGTAGTTGGTTTTTCGTATGCTTCACGGGCACGTGCTTCTGCAACGGTACCGGCTTTTTCACATGAGCGCTTGAAACGACGCAGTGCTACGTCAAATGGCTCGTTTTCTTTAACTCGTACTGAAGGCATTAATTATTCCCTACTCAATTCATGTTTGGAAAACCTCCAATTGTACGAAATATCGACCAGAAAGCAAACAGTTAAATCACTTTAATTTCAAAAAAGGCATAATAGTGTCTTTTCTCAAAATGAAAGCGGATCAGCAATGCGTGTTTTAGGCATCGAATCTTCCTGTGATGAAACTGGCGTCGCGCTCTACGACACCGACAAAGGCCTGCTGGCCCATGCTTTGTTTAGTCAGGTCGACCTGCACGCCGAGTACGGTGGTGTTGTGCCGGAACTGGCCTCACGAGATCATATCCGTAAGACCCTGCCATTGATTGAAGAAGTGCTGGAGCAGGCAGGGCTCACACGGGACGATATTGATGCCGTCGCCTATACCTCAGGGCCGGGTCTGGCCGGCGCGCTGCTGGTCGGAGCCGCTATCGGCCGCAGTATTGCCTGGGCACTGGATAAACCGGCTCTGGCCATTAATCACATGGAAGGGCACTTGCTGTCACCGCTGCTGGAAGACCGGGCGCCGGAATTTCCATTTGTCTCTTTGCTGGTTTCGGGGGGGCATACACTGCTGGTCGATGTGAAAGCGGTGGGTAAATATGAGCTCTTGGGCGAATCTATTGATGACGCGGTAGGAGAAGCCTTTGATAAAACCGCCAAACTGCTGGGCATGGACTATCCGGGCGGACCTTATCTGGCGGCCAAAGCCGAGCAGGGTGTACCGGATCGTTATGAATTCCCTCGCCCTATGACTAATCGCCCGGGCCTCGATTTCAGTTTCAGTGGCCTCAAAACCTTCGCCATGAATACCTGGCTCAACAGCGAACAGAGTGAGCAGGACAAAGCCGATATTTGTCTGGCCTTCCAGACCGCGGTCGTCGATACGCTGGCGATTAAATGCAAAAGGGCGTTGAAACAGACCGGCCATAAACGCCTGGTCGTCGCCGGCGGCGTGAGTGCCAATAAAGCCTTACGTGAAAAGCTGGATGCGATGCCCGGGGTAGATGTCTTTTATCCACGCCAACAGTTCTGCAGTGATAACGGGGCAATGATTGCATTTGCAGGCGCCATCCGCCAACAGGCGATGCAGTTGCAGGACAAGCCGACATTCAGTGTCAGACCGCGTTGGCCATTGGATGAGCTAACCCCGCCTTAGGATTTGCCTTCCTGCCCGCTCAGCAGGCGACGGATATTGCCGTGATGGCGGGCAATCAGCATCAGCGCTGTCACCAGGATCACCCAACGTGCCGGGATACTGTCGATAATCCACAGGCTGTAAAGCGGTGTCAAAGCTGCTGCCGTCAATGCTGACAGCGACGAAATCCGGCTAATCGCAAACACAACAAGCCAGGTCAGCAGGCCGGCACCGGCCAGAGCAGGGGATAAAGCAAGAAAACCACCGAGGGCCGTTGCAACGCCTTTACCGCCCTGAAACTGGAAAAATATCGGAAACAGGTGGCCGACAAAAGCGGCAAATGCCGTCGCTGCCACCCAAACCATATCCAGGCCCAACAGATGGGCAATGACCACCGGAATCACACCTTTCAGCACATCAAAGAACAGCACGGTGGCTGCCAGTTTCTTGCCGCCGAAACGCAATACATTGGTGGCACCCGGGTTGCCGGAGCCCTGCGTACGCGGATCAGGCAAAGACGCCAGCTTGCAAAGGACAATCGCACTGTTCAGCGAACCAAATAAATAAGCAATCAGCAAAAGACTGATGGGTAAGGCGTACGTTTCCAGCATGATATGATGCGACCTGTTATGACTGTTGCGACATTATAGGTCGCGAACCGGATTGCCACCAGCAAGCAGCTTGATTCATGGACAAAATATTTCTTAACGACCTGAAAATTGACACGATTATCGGCATTTACGACTGGGAACGCCAGACTCAGCAGACGCTGAGCTTTGACCTGGAGATGGACTGGGATATCAAACCCGCCGCCGAATCCGATGACATTAATAAAACGCTCGACTATGGCGCAGTCGCCCAGCGCATTGTCGCTTTTGTCAAAGCCAGCGAATACCTGCTTATTGAGACGCTGGCAGAAGATCTCTGCGCTATGCTGCTGGAGGAATTTGCGATTCCCCGCATCAAATTGACGCTGAGCAAGCCGGTCGCACTGCATGGTCAGAACACCGCGCGCATTGTGATTGAGCGTAGCCGCTGATGTCTCAACTGACAGGTGGATATTTGCTTGGTCTCGGCAGTAATATCAACCCGCAGCAGAACTTCGCGGCCATTGTCCGGCTGCTACTCGACCACTTCGATGCTTTGCACCTGAGCCGGGTGCTGCATATTCCACCGGTCGGTATGAACAGTCACCGGGACTTTCTCAATGCCGTGGCTTTTCTTGAAACCGATATACCAGAGGCCGAGCTCAAAACCATCTGCAATAAGATTGAAATCGCCCTGGGCCGGGATCGTGATGATCCGGACAGCAAATATAAGGATCGGCCGGCCGATATCGACATTCTGGCTTATTTCTCCAGCCCGGCTGAATGGCAAAGCAGCGCCAGCAGCATTACTGATGAATATTTTCTGTATCCGCTGATCAATGAACTCCGTGCCTTTCTGACCGGCGAGACCACCGCCCCGGTCATGCAAATGGGCACGCTGGTCAGCACCGACGGTTTAACGTTTGGAGAGACGGCGGCCACCATCCACCGGGATTGAAACACCAGTAAGAAAAGGATTGTCCAGGATGCTTTTCAGCGCCAGATAAACCGGTTCTGCGCCGCCTTCACAAGCCAGCGGCGTTTCCGCCATCATCGCCTGGCGGACTTCTTCGCTGTGTGACTCGGTGAACAGCACCGGTCCCGGCGCCACTGCATTGACCTTGATCTCAGGGGCAAATTTCTTGGCCAGCGCCAATGTCATATTATGGAGACCCGCTTTGGTCGTGCCATAAATATCAAAACGTGGCGTTGGGTTTTCCACATTGATATCGGTGATATGGATTATATCGGCGGGCTTGCCATCGTCACCCTGCAGACGGTCATGCAGCCCCTGATTAATCAGGAAGGGGGTCATCATGTGCACATAGAAAAACTGTTCATACTGCTTAGCAGCGCGAGCCAGTTCTTCGTCGGTGGGGGTAAAACTGGAAGCATTGTGGATAATCGCTCTCAGGCCCCGGTATTGCTGGCGCAGCCGGGTGACAAAATCGAGAATACTATCGCGGCTGTCAAAATCGGCATGAATAGTTTCAACCCCCAGCGCACGTAATTCTTGGACACCTTCGGTCTCGCTGCGGTAATGTGCGAGTACTGCGTAGCCGTCCTCATGCAGACGCCTGGCGATATGCAGACCGATCCGGCGACTGGTGCCGGTGACCAGAACCTTTTTTTGCAAGGCTTTATCCTCTTCAATGACTGATTCAGTAACCATAGCGGTGGATGACCCGCTGGCGCAAGAATATAGTGACCAGCTCAAACTTCAGATTGTTGCGCGGATTGAAGCGCAGGGCGGCTGGCTCAGTTTTGCAGATTACATGCACGCCTGCCTGTATACACCGGGCCTGGGCTATTACAGTGCCGGCAGTCACAAGCTGGGGGCAGGTGGGGACTTTACCACGGCACCGGAAATATCCCCATTATTCGGCCGTGCACTGGCAGTCCATATCGCAGATGTGGGCCGACAACTGGGTGAATATGAGGTGCTCGAATTCGGTGCCGGCAGCGGCAGGCTCGCTGTGGCTATTCTGCAGCAGCTGGCGCTTTTGAAGGCGCTGCCTGAGCGCTACCTGATTCTGGAAGCCAGCGCCGATTTGCAGCAAAGGCAACAGGAATTGATTGAAGATCAATTGCCGGCTTTGGCGGAGCGGGTAGTGTGGCTGTCTGAGCCACCCGCCGACTTCAAAGGCATTATGTTAGCCAATGAAGTCTGTGACGCGATGCCAGTGCATCTTTTAGCTTACAGCGAAGATGGAGTGGTGGAGCAGGGAGTTAGTCTCACTGCAGACGGTTTTGCCTGGCAAAGCAAAAAGATTGAAGACCGGCGCCTTTTAACAAAAGCAGTGAAGATCCGTCAGCAGATAGGCGAACAGACTTATCAGACTGAAGTGAATCTGTTAGCCGATGACTGGCTTCAGAGTCTCGCTGACAGCCTGTCTCAGGGCGCAATATTTATTATCGACTATGGCTACCCTTTTGCCGAATATTACCGCCCGGAACGCAGGCAGGGCACGCTGCGTTGTTATTACCGGCAGCAGGCTCATGACAACCCGCTCGTGCTACCGGGGCTGCAGGATATCACTGCCCATGTGAATTTCACGGCACTGGCAGAGCAGGCGCTCTCCTCTGGTCTGGATGTTGCGGGCTTTCACGAGCAAAGCGATTTTCTACTGGCCGGTGATATCACTATGCTCGCCGCTGAACTGGAACAGCAGCTGGATGCCGTCAAATGGCTTCAACAGAGCAGTGCACTCAAACAGCTGCTGATGCCCGGTGCTATGGGTCATCAATTCAAGGTGCTGACACTAAGCCGTGATCTTGAAGTCTTACCCCGGCTACAGATGCAGGATCGGCGATATCAGCTCTGAAACAAAAAAGGCGCCCTGAGGCGCCTTTTTCTTGCATTGAGTGCGGATTTACTCCGACTTCATTGCATCCAGCTCTTTTTGCAGCTTGTCGAGCTTATCGCTCATTTCAAACAGCACTTCTTTAATATTCGCCATATCTTCTCGCAGGTTGCTGGTTTCCTGCTTGTTGCGGGCGATATCTTCGCGCAGTTCCGGACTCAGTGTGCCGTCCTGCGTGCTGGCTTCACGTTCTGCCATGGTAGCCAGTACAGTCGGGATATCAATCACGATCCAGTCGGTACGTTCTTCACCGGTTTCCGGGTCAGTGTAGTAGGACTGGCCGTTGTCCAGCGCTACTCGGATTTCCGGCTCGGAGTCAACACGGCGGGTACCGGGACGCCGCGGATTAACACGACGGTCGATTTCCT
>JABURN010000060.1 GCA_014762585.1 Methylophaga sp. | reverse complement strand
AAATTTTCCTGATCCCAGTGGCAAAGCTTTCAACATCATGAGCTGGCGTAGTAGCTTCTCCAATCACCCAGCAACGTGTTTGCCACTCATTGAAACAATCATCTGCGAGTAGTCCAAACATTGGCTCAGCGGCAACAGGCAGGCTAAACAACATCCAAAAAGCAGGTATCAGGAAAAAAAGTCTCATCAGTTATCCCCATGTTTCATCAACGGACTGAGAGAATGTAATTTAAGTTCCTTGAGCGGGGATTACAGGGCACCGGATTGATTAAGCCATTCATGTATCCTTTCAGCCAACACGCGATAGCCATCGGCATTGGGATGTATCGGGTCTGATTTCAGGGAATTCTCGGACTCGATATCGGGGATGATATTGTTTTCAATCGGGACCTGATGCAGTTGAGCGACTTCCTGGTACACTGGCGCCGCTTTGAGGAAAAGCCCTGGCTTTGGTACAGATAACATCGCCACCTCTGCGCCCTGCTCACGGATAACTTGAATCATCCCGGCCAGGTTCTGCTTCAGCTCTGCCTCACTTAACTTGCGGATTAAATCGTTTCCACCGTGACAAAGCAGAACCAGTTGAGGTTGATGCTGCTCCAGCAGCGACTCGATTCTGGCCAGACCTTCGCGACTGATTTCGCCGGGAACACCGGCATTGATCACAGTGCGGCCACTCAAGGCAGACAACACAGCAGGATAACTTTCTGTCAGGTGGTCAGCGCCGGTGCCGTAAGTCAGACTGTCACCAAAAGCCAGGATGACAGCCTCTTTGCTGAGACTTCGGAGCGATGTCTGTTCAGTGTCTCCACAGGCAGACAGGAAAAGCAAGCTGAGTGACAGCAACCATAGTCCCAGCAGACGTTTAAACGCCATTATTACTGAACCGTAGATGGAAACAGACGCTGAAAGTTAGCCGTCGTGGTTGCCGCGATATTCTCAACCGTGTCGCCACGCAGTTCAGCCAGAAACTCGGCCACATGCTTCACGAAAACCGGTTTATTGGTTTTGCCTCGGTGTGGGACCGGGGCAAGATAAGGCGAATCGGTTTCAATCAGAATCCGGTCCAATGGCAACTTCTTGGCCACGTCCTGCAGTTCTCTCGCGCTTTTGAAAGTGACAATGCCAGACAGCGAGATATAGAAACCAATGTCCAGAGCGCGTTTGGCGGTTTCCCAGTTCTCAGTGAAGCAGTGAATGATGCCGCCGGCTTTTTCAGCGTCTTCGTTCTCGAGAATACTCATCGTATCTTCGCGCGCTTCACGGGTGTGAATAATCAGGGGTTTCTGGGTTTGCTTGGCAGCTTCAATGTGTACCCGGAAACGATCTCGCTGCCATGCCAGATCGCCTTCACTGCGGAAATAATCGAGGCCGGTCTCGCCGATGGCAATCACCTTGGGATGGGCGGCCTGGGCAACCAGTTCTTCAACAGTGAATTGTTCCTGTTCATCGACATTAGGATGAATGCCGACGCTGGCAGTGACTTGCGGGAAGCTGTCTGCAATCGATTTCACTTCTGCGCAGCTGGCTTTATCAATTGCAATACAGAGAATGTGTTCAATACCGCTATCGCTGGCTTCGCTGACCATGGCGTCAATACCGCCCGGCTCATCAGCCAGCATATTGAGGTGACAATGAGAGTCAATATACATAAAAATTTTAAATATTTGCTGAGTAACGCAGCGCGTTACATGGTGTAGGTGGCTTTGTCTGACTTCAGTTTGTCCACCAGATAATTTTCGATTTTACCGCGAACCAGAGAGGCGCCACCGTCGATATCACTAAAATGGACACCGATACCGGCCGCCTGGTTGCCCTGAGCACCGCGGGGCGTAATCCAGACAATGTTGCCGGCCACAGGCAGCTTTTCAGCCTCATCCATCAACGTCAACAGGATAAAGACTTCTTCACCGATCTGATAGCTCTTGTTGGTCGGTATAAACAGGCCGCCATTTTTCAGAAACGGCATGTATGAATGATAGAGCATGTTCTGATCAGTGATTTTCAGTGACAGAATGCCCTTGCGTGGATTCATTGCCATAGCTGTTACCTGTGGGTTTCCTTGAGCTGATGGATCTGGTCAGCGTGTTGCATGACCGTGACCATAAAATCCTCTATTAACAATATCTTGTTCAGATTATTTTGAGACGATATTAACTTTATTGTGTCGCTGATGCAATCCATGATAGCCCAGTACTGGCGAAGGATCACATCAGATACTCTGGCGTCCCCCAACAGCAGGCTGCTTATTTTAATCTGCATCATATGCTGGATTTGATACAGCACTGATTTCAAATCAAATTGCTGCCAGTCTGCTGCCATTTGTACCGGGTTGGCTTTGGCCTGCATCAACAGGGCAATATCCTGAGTCACCTGACGACTTTGCTTTAAGCCCGCTTCGCCCAGGGCCATCGCAGCCAGAGGCGCGCCCTGGCTGAGTTTTAACAGGGACTGCCACTCTTCCGGCGAAAACTGCATATCAGTGTGCTGCAGCCAGGCCAGAGCCTCCTCAGTATCTGGTGTCGGAATGACCAGTGTCTGACAGCGACTTTTTATGGTTATCGGTAATTGCTGACTGTTTTCAGATAGCAGAATCAATACCGATTCCGGCTGAGGCTCTTCCAGTAATTTGAGCAAACTGTTAAAGGCAGAAATATTCATCTGGTCCGCCGCGGTAATGAGTACCGTTTTACCTTTGGAGACCTTCGGCATCAGTGTCTGGCTTTGTTTCAAATCACGGATTTGATCCACCTTGATCTGTTTGCCGGCTTCTTCGGGGCTGACTTCTTTATGATCTGGGTGCGAGCCTGCCGCGAGTAACTGACAACTGTGACAGTTGCCACAGGCATTAAAGGCAGTGTCCGGTTGTTCACAAAGCAGGCTGGCGATCAATTTGTCAGCAAAAGCCCTTTTGCCAACACCCGCAATACCAGAAATCAGTAAAGCATGTGGCATTCTGCCCTGCTGCTGCATGGTCTGCAGCTGTTGCCAGGGTTGATGATGCCAGCTGAAATCGGGCTGTTCTGTCATGTTGACAACAACTCGGTCAGAATCTCGGAAAGCTGGGACTGGATGGCTTCAATATCCCGGCTGGCATCAATGCATTTGATCCGCTGAGGCTCCGCTTCAGCCCGTTGCAGGTAACAGTCACGGATTTTTTCAAAAAAAGCCGCCTTTTCCTGCTCAAAACGGTCTTTCTCCTGCTGTCTCTTGATCACTCGAGACTGACCCACTGCGACAGGCAAGTCGAACAGCAGCGTAAGGTCAGTCTCGAGGCCTTTGAGGGTCCAGTCAGAGATAGTCTCAATGCGATTCCGGTCGATACCACGGCCGCCGCCCTGATAAGCAAAGGTGGCATCGACAAAACGATCACACAGTACCCAGTCGCCTCTTTCCAGGGCAGGTTTAATCACCTGGTGAATATGCTCTGCCCGGGCGGCAAACATCAAAAGTAACTCGGCATCCTCGCTCATGCCGTCTTCACGCGGAGCCAGCAGCAACTCGCGGATCTGTTCTCCGAGTTCAGTGCCACCAGGCTCACGGCTGACAACGACTCGCTTACCGCGAGTTTCCAGAAAGTCACGGATAAAGCTTAACTGGGTAGATTTTCCCGCGCCCTCGATGCCTTCAATACTGATGAATTTGCCGTTCATATTTATTTGAGTTGGTAACGTCTGACTGCGTTGTTATGTTCTTTTAATGTGGCAGAGAATTTATGCCGCCCATCTTCCCCCGTAGCGACAAAATAAAGACTATCCCCATCCGCTGGATTCAATGCCGCCCTGATCGACTCGACACTGGGCAGACAGATCGGTGATGGCGGCAGTCCACCACGCGTGTAGGTGTTATAGGGCGTGTCACTGCGTAAATCTTTTCTTCGCAGATTACCATCAAATTTGTCTCCCAGACCATAAATCACGGTCGGGTCGGTTTGCAACCGCATACCTTTCTGCAAACGACGTACAAAAACACCGGCAATTTGCGGCCTTTCCTCAGCAATACCGGTTTCTTTCTCGATAATTGACGCCATAATCAACGCTTCATAGGGTGTGTCATAGGGCAGGTCTTCAGCACGATTCTGCCAGGCCTGATCCAGGCTCTCCTGCATTTGCTGGTAGGCACGACGAAGGAAGGCGATATCAGTGGTACCTGTGGGGAAATGATAAGTTTCCGGCAGGAACCAACCTTCACCATTTTTCTCCGGGGCGCCCAGTTCTGCCATCACTTTATCCAGACTATCGGTATCCAGCGTCTTAACAATCTTGGGATGCGCGTGCAGTGACGTAATCATCTCGCGTGCGGTCATGCCTTCAATGATAGTAAAGGCATTCATCACAACTTTGCCGGAGACCAACTTATCGAGAAGCCCGGGTAGCGTGGTTTCGGCCTCAATCTGATACTCACCGGCTTTGATTTTATGTGCCTGATTGGTCAGGCGGCCATAGATCTGCAAATAGACTGGAGGTAAATCCGTCAGCCCCAGTTGTTTCAAATCTTCACTGATTTTTTTCAGGTTAGTGCCGGGTTCAACGATGTAGCTCATATCATTATCAAGCGCCAATGGTTCATTGAGAAAACGCTGATACTGGAGTACAAAATAAGTGCAGACAGCAGCCACAACAGCTGCAGGTAACAACACCTTGAATAACAGGGTCTTTTTCATATTAACGTTCGGCTTGTCTCAGCTCGGATTGTAAACGACGAGTCAGCGTGCCGTGAGGCCAGTGCAGGTCAGTGTCCAAAACATGTGTCACTGGCCAGATTTCAATAATGCTGTTAGTCAGAAAGATTTCATCCGCCTGTTTTAGATCTGTGAGGGTCAGGGCTGTTTCTTTAACGGGGATATCAAGCCTGCCAGCCAGCTTGATGACTTCGGCGCGCATAACACCTTCAATGCCGTTTTCATCGATAGCAGGCGTTATTAACTGTCCGTTGTGAACCATAAACAGGTTAGTCATCGTACCTTCAACCAGCCTGTTGTTGATATCCAGCATCAGGCCTTCACGGATGTTGTCATCCTCCCACTCGCTGCGAGCCAGCACCTGCTCAAGACGGTTAAGATGTTTAATCCCGGCCAGTCCGGGGTTAATTCCCAGGCGATGCTGGCACAGTCGGACAGTGATGCCCTGCTGACAGCTTTCAGGGTAATCAGGCATGGGGTGAGAGGAAATGATACGAAGCGGCTCAGCTTCCTTTGGCGCTTTGTAACCACGGCCACCGCTGCCGCGGGTGATCATGATTTTAATCACGCTATCTTCGGCAGTCTGGGCACAGACTGTGGCCAGTTCGACCTCAAGCTTGTCTCTGTCGGCAAAGCCGATACCCAGGCGTTCACAACCTCGCATCAGGCGCTGCAAATGAGCGTTTAGGTACTCCAGCTTACCGTGACGAAAAGCCAGCGTCTCAAACAGACCGTCGCCATATTGCAGGCCACGGTCTGTCACAGGGATTCTGTTATCGGGTTGGCCGTTTATCAGAATCACTGAACGCTACTCAGGGGTCAGTTCAGTTTTTTGAAGATAACGGTACCGTTGGTGCCACCGAAACCAAATGAGTTCGACATGGCGACATTGATCGGCATTTGTCTCGCTGTGTGCGGAACATAGTCCAGATCACAGCCTTCGTCCGGATTATCCAGATTGATGGTGGGTGGTGCCACCTGATCACGGATAGACAGTACGCTGAAGACTGCTTCAACACCGCCTGCAGCACCCAGCAAGTGCCCGATCATGGATTTGGTTGAGCTGACTGCCGTTTTGGCAGCGGCATCACCCAACGCCTGCTTGATAGCCATGGTTTCAGCCACGTCACCCGCCGGCGTAGAAGTACCATGCGCATTGATGTAATCAATTTCGTCTGCATTCAGGCCGGCATCTTTCATCGCATTTTTCATGCAACGGGCCGCACCTTCACCACCCTGAGACGGCATGGTCATATGGTAAGCATCACTGCTCATACCGGAACCGATGAGTTCAGCATAAATCGTCGCGCCACGTTTGACCGCATGCTCATACTCTTCCAATACCAGCACACCGGCACCATCACCAAGCACAAAACCATCACGGTCTTTATCCCATGGGCGGCTGGCTGCTTGTGGGTCATCATTGCGGGTAGATAAGGCGCGGGCCGCAGCAAAACCACCCAGACCCGTTTTTGAAGTCGCCATTTCAGCACCACCGGCGATCATCACATCAGCTTCACCATACTGAATCATACGACCTGCAGCAGAAATACAATGAGTCCCGGTCGAACAGGCGGTGACGATAGCCGTATTCGGCCCTTTCATACCGTACATGATCGACAGGTTACCGGAGATCATATTAATGATGTTGCTGGGTACAAAAAACGGAGAAATCTTGCGAGGGCCACCGCTCAGATAATTGTCATAACCGGCTTCGATACCAGGCAAACCACCGATACCGGAACCGATGACCACACCGATACGTTCCGCATTCTCTTCTGTGACTTCCAGGCCTGAATCTTCAATGGCTTCTTTGGCCGCCGCTATGCCGTAATGAATAAAGGTATCCATTTTCTTGGCATCTTTCTTGGGAATGACGGTGGTGACATCAAAGTTTTTGACGTTGGCACCGAAGCGGACACTGAAATCCGACACATCAAACAAAGTCAGTGGTTCAACGCCGCTTTTACCGGCCACGATATTTTCCCAGCTTTCTTTAACTGTCAGGCCAACAGGAGTGACGGCACCCAGACCGGTCACCACAACACGTCTTTTAGACATCAGGATTACCCCTTAAAACCTATACTCACTCAAGATAAGATTGTCGCAATTCAATCTATCCAAGCTGGTGATAAACCGGTATTGCATCGAGTCAGCGATTACAATCGCAGCAATATTATCTTGATAGAGCACAGCTATACACAACATAGCCGCCTAGCGTGCGCGCACACTAGACGGCTATCTTCAAGCGGTCAGCTATATTAAGACTGGTGAGCGTTAATATATGCAACAGCTTCTTTAACGGTGGTGATTTTCTCAGCTTCTTCGTCTGGGATTTCACATTCGAATGCTTCTTCCAGCGCCATAACCAGTTCTACTGTGTCCAGAGAATCAGCGCCCAGGTCGTCGATAAATGAAGCGTCAGCAGTGACTTCATCTGCGTTCACGCCCAGCTGCTCAACAACGATTTCTCTTACGCGAGCTTCGATATCACTCATAACTAATGTTTCCTTTGGTGGTTAATACATCAAACAATGTGCAGGCATTTTATAGTGCCAGCACCATGGAGACAAGCTAAACGCCGGCAGACGCGTTTGTCTCGTTAACAAAAATCAGTGCTGTCAAACGCTTAGCGCTGATTAACTCATATACATACCGCCGTTCACATGCAGAGTTTCACCTGTGATGTAAGCGGCACTGGGGCTGGCCAGGAATGTCACCGCCGCGGCGATTTCTTCCGGTTCACCCAGACGTTTAACCGGTACCTGTTCCAGCAGCGCGGTTTTATGTGCTTCGGCGAGGCCACTGGTCATATCAGTGTCAATAAAACCGGGCGCGACGGAATTCACTGTAATGCCACGGGCACCTACTTCGCGGGCCAGTGATTTAC
>JABURN010000096.1 GCA_014762585.1 Methylophaga sp. | reverse complement strand
GGCGATACGGTGCTGTTCTGCTACATAAAGGTTACCCTGGTGCATGGCCACACCGTTACCGACTTTAAGATCGCTGAGAATATTGACGACTTCATCAGCCTGACGATCCTTGTTCTTGTCGACCACGGCATAAACATTCTTGCCACGGGTACCGACGAAGACGGTGCCGGTGGATTGACCGAAGGCCATCTGACGGGCATTCGGCACTTCAGCGTAGACTTCAACTTTGAAACCGTCTGGCACATTGAGTTTATGCAGATTGGCTTCGGCGGCTGCACGGTCTGCCATGACCGGTGCCGCCATCAGTCCCAGCGATGAGGCTGCCAGGCTTGCCAGAGATAAAAATTTGAGTTTCATCATTCCTCCTTTAATGGATTGAGGCCTCAAGCTTCGAGGAAGGGGTAATCAATATAGCCACGTTCGTCGCCGCCATAGAATGAGTCCGGGTCGGGCTCGTTGAGCGGCGCGTTTTTTTCGAAACGTAATGGCAGATCGGGGTTGGCGATAAACAGTTTGCCGAATGAGACCAGATCGACATCGCCTCTGCTGATGATGTCATTGGCCTTGTCCAGGCTGTAATCGTAATTGGTCATATAAATGCCATGCCAGAGCGGACGCAGCGAGTGAATATCAAATGCCGGACCGGCCGCACCCGGGTTATCGATACCCATTTCGGTGATATGCAGATAGGCCAGGCCGAATTTGTCGAGCTGCTCAACGGCGTAGCGGAAAGTCTGCTCTGGATGGCTGTCGTGGACATCATTAAAAGGCTGCAATGGCGACAGTCTGACACCGACTCGATCTGCGCCCCAGATCCGGGTGACTTCATCAACCACTTCCAGCAACAGCTTTGCGCGATTTTCAAGGCTGCCACCATACTCATCGCTACGCTGGTTACTGCCGTCACGCAGGAACTGATCCAGCAGATAGCCGTTGGCACCGTGGACTTCAACACCATCAAAACCGGCGCTTAGAGCGTTTTGCGCGGCCTGGCGGAAGTTTTCTTTAATGCGTTTGATATCGTCCAGTGACATTTCTCGCGGTGTTTCATAAGGCTTCATGCCTTCATAGGTCATGACTTCTCCGGCCGGTTTAATTGCCGAAGGCGCCATCGGCAGCTTGCCGTTGAGCAGGGAAGTATGACCAACACGGCCACAGTGCCAGATCTGCATCACGATTTTGCCCCCGGCCTGATGGACCGCGTCGGTGACCTTTTTCCAGCCTTCGATCTGGGCCTCGGTGTAAATGCCGGGAATATTGGGATAACCGATGCCGTCCTCAGAGACCAGTGTGGCCTCGGTGATGATGAGACCGGCTGAGGCACGCTGACGGTAATATTCGACCATCATATCGGTCGGAACCAGACCTTCACCGGCACGGTTGCGGGTCAGCGGTGCCATGACAAAACGATTTTTCAGCTGAATGGCGCCAACCTGTAATGGTGACTGCAAATCCGCTGTGGATTCTGATGCTTGCTTCATAGACATTCCTTTTAGACAGTAACGATAATTTTGCCGAACTGGGTATTGGATTCGAGATAACGATGTGCTTCGACAATCTCATCCAGGCTGAAGGTTTTAGCAATCAGCGGTTTCAGCTGAGCGCCTTCCAGCCAGCCGTAGATATCGTCCTTGGCACGTTTCAGTTGTTGCGGATCCTGGGTGAATTCAAACAGGGTATAGCCACGGATAGTCAGACCTTTACCCAGCACACTGAACAGGGGGAATGGAGTGGGTTCAGGGCTCAAGGCGCCATATTGAAAAATAATGCCGTGGCTGGAAGCGACCTCGGCCAGGGTCGCCAGCATCGGACCGCCAACCGGATCGAAGATGATACGGGCACCCTGACCCTCAGTGATATTTTCCACGGCGGCGATGACATCCTCTTCTTCGCTGACGACTACATGCCGGGCGCCATGATTGAGTAATTCCTGTTTCTTGTCACTATGGCGGGTCATCGCGATGGGTACGGCCCCGACCAGATTACACAACTGAATGGCGGCCAGACCCACGCTGCTGGAGGCGGCCGGAATGAGCACAAAGTCATCGGGTTGCATCTTGGCAATATCGATCAGGGCACCATAAGCCGTGAGGTACTGCATCCAGACTGCGGCTGCTTCCTCCCAACTCAGGTTGAGCGGGTGAAAAGCCACCGCAGTGACGGGAACGTTAATGACTTCGCCATAGACGCCATAACGATTCAGCGGGAAATTGGGTATGGTGCTGACGGCATCACCCACCTTGTAGCCATGCACATTTTCACCAACGGCCTTGATGGTTCCTGCAGCTTCATAGCCAAGTCGCGCCGGAAATTGAGGGGCTTCCAGGTATTGACCACGACGGAACATGGCTTCGGCCCGATTCAGTCCGATGGCTGCGACCTGAATCTGTATTTCACCTTCGCCCGGTGGCGGCACTTCTTCATCAACAAGCTTTAGAACATCCGGTTCCCCGGTTTGATTGAATCTGACTACTTTTGACATGGCTGACTCCTTGTTTTTAGAGACTGGCTTCCAGAATCCGGCGGCTCTTATCAAGGTCGATATCTTCACGCTCACCCAGTTGGGTTAGTCCATGCTTTTCCAGTTGCTGGACCATCAGCGGAATAGCCTCTGCGCCGATCTGGTAATCACTGAGCCGTGTTTTCACGCCCATCTGCTCAAAAAATCCGCGGGTTTTACTGATGGCCAGATCAATGCGGCGTTCTTCGTCTGCCTCATCGATATGCCAGACGCGGTCCGCGTACTGTAATAGTTTGTCGCGTTTAGCGGCACGTTGTTCCTGCATCACGCTGGGAAGCACAATGGCCAGGGTTTGCGCATGGTCGAGGCCATGCAAAGCCGTAATTTCGTGACCGATCATATGTGTGGCCCAGTCCTGTGGCACACCGACGCCGATTAAGCCATTCAAAGCCAGTGTCGCTGTCCACATGAAATCAGATTGAAGCGCATAATCTTCCGGGTTTTCCAGAAGAGCAGGGCCTATCTCTATCAAGGTTTGTAACAGCCCCTCGGCAAAGCGGTCCTGAATCCTGGCAGCTCCTGGATAAGTCAGATATTGTTCAATCACATGGGTGAAGGCATCTACTACGCCATTGGCCAGTTGTTTGCCGGGGAGGGTGTAGGCCTTGGTTGGATCCAGTATTGAAAACTGGGGGAAAACAAGCTGGCTACTGAATGCCAGTTTTTCCTGTGTTTCATAACGGGTGATAACTGAGTTTGTATTCATTTCTGAACCGGTCGCAGGCAGAGTGAGCACACTACCGAACGGCAGGGCAGTGCGAATGTCACGTGCGCCCTTGACCAGGATTTCCTCCCAGGGATCATCCTCGCAGGCTACTGCGGCTGCAACAAACTTGGTGCCATCGATAACCGAGCCACCACCGACAGCCAGCAGAAAATCCAGTTTTTTATCCCGGATAAGCTCAACGGCTCTCATCAGGGTGCTGTAGCTGGGATTGGCTTCAATACCGCCGAAAAACGCTACATGACGTTGACCCAGTGCAGTCTCTACTTCATCCAAGGTGCCGTATTTTTTAGCACTCTCGCCGCCAAAAAGGATGAGTACTCTGGCAGCTGCCGGAACCAGCTGGTCGATGGCATTGATTTGTCCTTTGCCAAAGACAATGCGGGTCGGGTTATAAAATTCAAAATTATTCACGTAGATCCTTTGATATTTAATAGACCAGTCGTCTAGTTATTGGGCAAATAAAAAGGCCTCAGACAGCAGCCTTGGTTAAATTCAAACGTGCATGCAATGCATTCATCGCGACATGCAAAGCGTCAGGGTTGTGGTTGACCTTGGTGAGCAGGGTGGCACCAATCCATAAATAATAGATCTCTTCTGTGACAGTTCGAGCGTCATCGTCAATGCAGATTTCACCATGGTCAATGGCTTGCTGAACAACGGCTGCCAGTCGGTTGATAACACGGTGGGTTCCCTGTTTCAGCGCCAGACGCATGCTTTCGGAAAGGTCGGTGACTTCACCGCTGAGTTTGACAACCAGGCACTTGTCGGTTGAGGTGTCACTGCACTGTGAATTTTTCCAGTTATCGAAATAATTGAGTAAGCGATCCACGGCGCTGCTGTCATCCCCCTGAAAGTGGCTATCCAGGGTCAACATATACTGATCAAAATAATTTTCCAGCATCACACTGCCGAAATGTTCTTTAGAGTCGAAATAGTGATAGAAGGACCCTTTGGGCACGCCAGCCGTTTTCAGAATCTCATTGAGACCGACCGCAGCAAAGCCTTTGCCCAAAATGATGGTTTGGGCAGTGCTAAGAATATGTTGTCGGGTATCACTGTAACGTGAACTGGCTGCTTGATTCATGAAGCTCATTATTTCAAAAAATAGACCAGTCGTCTAGTTATGATTATTGATGCCTGTACAAGGACTTATTGTTTAGGGTTCAAAATATTGGAACAAGGCTTGCTTGGTGTTAGTCTGAGCCTGAAAGTCTCGTTCTCGAAGCAAAATGCTTCCACAGCGGGCTTCCACATCACTTTTCTTCAAAACGTGCACCGTTTTGAGTCAAACCGCAGGGGGCAAGATGGGCGACATCTGGCAACAAGCGATCGATAGTGCGCAGCAACTGCGCCGTGACCTGCACCGGCATCCCGAGCTGGGCTGGCAGGAAGTGCGTACCGCTGATCTGATTCGTCGTGAACTCAGCGCCCTGCAGATTCCCTGGCAAGCCTGCGCCGAGCTGGGCACTCTGGGACGTCTTAACCCCAACAGCAAAGGTCAACATATCGCGCTTCGAGCCGATATGGATGCATTACCCATCCTTGAGCAAAATGAACATGACTGGCGCTCGGAGCATGAGGGTTTTATGCATGCCTGCGGTCATGATGGTCACACTGCGACATTACTGGCGACAGCGTGCTGGCTGAAATCGGTTGAGTCCAGCCTGCCGGGGCCGGTAACCCTGTTGTTCCAGCCAGCGGAAGAAGGGGGCCATGGTGCAAAAAAAATGATTGATGACGGTGCGCTGGAAGGGATTGATATGATTTTCGGCTGGCACAACTGGCCGGTGATTCCCTTTGGCAAACTGGTCTGCCCGGACGGCATTGTGATGTGTGGCAACGGTACTTTTCAGATTAGTCTGCAGGGAAAAGGCGGACATGCGAGTCAGCCGGAACTCTGTCATGACCCGGTGCTGGCAGCCAGTGCCGTGACACAGGCCCTGCAGCAAATCGTCAGCCGCAACCTGGCGCCCCAGTCTCCCGCTGTGGTCAGTGTAACTTCGATCGAAGCGCCCAGTGCGCCGACCGTGATTCCTGATACGGCATTGATTGGCGGCAGTATCCGCGTGCCGGATATCGCTACCCGGGATCGGGTAAATTCACTGATTACCGAGATCAGCCAGCAAACTGCCGCAGCTTATGGTGTAGAAGCCGAAATCAGACATTTTCCACGCTACAACGCGACCATTAACCATGCTTCGCAGGCGGCTTTTGTGCGTCATCAATGGCAGCTGGACCATGGTGAAGCCAGCCTGGATCATCGATTGCCGGTGCCAGTAATGGCGTCAGAAGACTTCAGTTATTACCTGGAACAGATTCCGGGGGCTTTTGCCCTGATTGGTGCCGATGACGGTCCTGAACATCAGGCCGTCTGCCATAGCCCCTTGTATGACTTCAATGACAGGTTGATACCGCTTGTCACTCGACTCTATTCGCGCCTGGTCGGTGCGCCGATTGCAGAATAACCGACCCGTTTTCCGTTGCCGTAGCATCGGCGTTTCTTTTGTGGAGGTATTTAATGAGTGTATTCGAACAGCGTGAGTCCGCCATCCGAGCCTATTGCCGTGTTTACCCGGTTGTGTTCGATAAGGCACGCAATGCAAGACAGCGGGATGAGGACGGCAAAGAATATATCGACTTTTTCGCTGGTGCCGGGGTGCTCAATTTTGGTCACAACAATGAGCGCATGACTCAGGCCGTAGTGGATTACATTCAATCCGGCGGGGTGACGCATGCGCTGGACATGATGACTACCGCGAAACGCCGGTTTATGGAGCGCTTCGAAAAGGTCGTGCTGAAACCGCGAAACATGAATCACAAGATGCAGTTCATCGGCCCCACCGGCACCAATGCGGTGGAAGCAGCGATGAAACTGGCACGACGGGTGACGGCCAGACAGGAAATTGTCGCCTTCACACGGGGCTTTCACGGTATGACGCTGGGCTCACTGGCAGCCACAGCGAACCGGTATTTCCGCGGCGCAGCGGGTGTACCCCTGAATCATGTTTCACATTATCCCTTTGGCTGTAACAAGCCCTGTATGGGGTGCGAGTCCGGCTGTGGTCTGGAAAGCATTGAGCATATGCGCAGTCTGTATCGCGATACCTCAAGCGGCGTGACACCGCCGGCCGCTTTTCTGCTGGAAACGGTGCAGGCTGAAGGCGGGGTGAATGTCGCCTCGAAAGAGTGGTTGCAGGCCGTGGCGGCACTGGCCAAGGAAGTCGGTGCGCTGCTGATAGTCGATGATATCCAGGTGGGCATGGGCCGCACAGGTTCCTTCTTCAGCTTTGATGACATGGGTATTGACCCCGACATCATCTGTCTCGCTAAAGGCCTGGGTGGAATGGGCACGCCCATTGCGATGAACCTGATTAAGCCGGAAGTGGATGAGTACTGGTCTCCGGGTGAGCACACCGGCACCTTCCGCGGCCAGAGCATTTCTTTTGTTGCCGGCAGCGAGGCGCTCAGTTACTTCGAAGACAACAGTCTGATGAAAGAAGTGCATGAAAAGGGCGACCGGATGAATGATGCCTTAGCACCACTTGAACAGCGCTACGACCAGGTTCAGATCCGCGGCAGAGGTATGATACTCGGTCTGGATGTGATGACCGGCGAACGGGCCAAAGCGATTGTCGAACGCTGCTTTGAAGCCGGCCTGTTGATTGCCGCATGTGGCACCGGCGGCCGAGTGGTCAAACTGATACCGCCCCTGACGATTCCGGACAGTGATCTGGAGGAAGGGCTGAAGATTCTGGTTGAAATCACTGAAAAAGTCATGGAGGAAGCGGCATGAGACAACGTGATGACATGACTTTTCCCTTTGAGGAATATGAACGCCGGCTCAGTGAGTTACGGGTGCGGATTGCCCAGCGTCTACTGGATGCGGTGGTGATCACCGATCCGGAAAACATCATGTACCTCACAGACTATCAGACCACCGGTTATTCCTTTTTCCAGGCGCTGGTGGTGCCGCTGGAGCAGGAACCCTTCATGATCACCCGGCAGATGGAAGAATCCAACATCATCGCCCGAACCTGGGTCGAACGAACGCGGCCCTATCCCGATACCGGTGATGCGATCCAGATGCTGGTCGATGCATTGCGTGAGTTTGGCCTCGCCAACAAGCGCATAGGCTATGAACGCAATAGTTACTTCTTCCCGGCCTACCAGCAGGACTTCATTCACACCACCTTGACTGACGGCAAACTACTGGACTGTTTCGGTATTGTCGAGCAGGGCCGGATCCGCAAATCTGACGTTGAAATCGATCTGATGCTGTCTCTTATACACATT
>JABURN010000145.1 GCA_014762585.1 Methylophaga sp. | reverse complement strand
GTATAATAGTCAGCCTCATCACTGGCAAATAGAATTTTTCGCATGCGAATCTCCCAAAAATTGTACAATTCTGCAAATTATATACGGTCAAGGCTGACACATAGCCTGCAACGGGAGAAATCATGCAATCTTGTACAATTGTTATTTTTGGCGCCACCGGCGACTTGTCTAAGAAAAAATTGTTACCGGCTCTGTATCACCTCGATGCAGAAAACAGACTGACCGACGATACCCGCATCATCTGCATGGGTCGTCGCGAAGCGGCACAGGAAGACTGGAAACAACAGGTTGTCGAGTTTGTTACTCCCAAAGCACGCGGCGGTGTTGATGACACGACTTTGAACAAGTTCCTGGATCGTATTCACTACTTCAAGTGTGACATCAACGATGCGTTCAGCTACCACGAACTGAAAAAACTGGTCACCAGGGAAAACGGTTTCCCACAAAATATCGTCTTCTATCTTTCTATCAGCCCGGCGCTGTTCGGTGTTGTAGGAGATCAGCTGGCCGCTGTCGGCATGAACAAGGAAGATGACGGCTGGCGTCACCTGGTGGTTGAAAAACCTTTCGGTTTCGACCAGAAAAGTGCTGAAGAACTGGAAGGCGTGCTGCGCAAGAACTTCACCGAAGAACAGACTTACCGCATCGATCACTACCTGGGTAAAGGCACGGTTCAGAATATTTTTGTGTTCCGCTTTGCCAACCTGTTGCTGGAACCGCTGTGGAACCGCAATTACATCGATCACGTGCAGATTACTCACGCGGAACAACAGGGCGTGGGTGGCCGTGCCGGCTACTACAACGATTCCGGTGCATTACGTGACATGATCCAGAGCCACCTGATGCAGGTGATGGCACTGGTCGCGATGGAACCGCCTGCCGATCTGGATGATGAGTCGCTGCGCGATGAGAAGGTGAAAGTGCTGAAAGCCATCCGCCCTATCACTGAAGACATCGTCGACCAGCATGCTTTCCGCGGCCAGTATGCCGCCGGTGAAGTTAACGGCAAGCCGGAACCGGGTTACCTGGAAGACGAAGAAGTCCCGAATGACAGTGTTACCGAAACCTATGCGGCGATGAAGATTTACATCGACAACTGGCGCTGGCGCGGTGTGCCGTTCTACCTGCGTACCGGTAAATGCATGCCGGAATCCAAAGCGATGATTGCAATTCGCTTCAAGAAGCCGCCACAGGAGCTGTTTAAAGACACCAAGATAGGTGACAGTCACGCCAACTGGATCGTCATGGGTCTGCAGCCGGACAATACCCTGCGGATCGAACTGCAAGCCAAGCAACCGGGTCTGGAACTGAAAAACCACACCGTGGCACTGGAAACCGTCGAATCAGACGAAACCAAACACCGTCTGGATGCCTATGAGGCGTTGATTCTGGATGCGATTCAGGGTGACCGTTCTTTGTTCCTGCGTTCGGATGAAGTGAATCTGGCCTGGAAAGTCGTGGATCCGGTTCTCAACAAATGGGCCAAGGACAAAGACTTTATTCACACCTACCCGGCTGGTACCTGGGGTCCGGAAGAAGTCAGCCGTATCCAGGATGATTCCTGTCACGTCTGGCGTAATAACGTCTGAGTGCAAACCGACTGAAACGAAAAAGCCGGCTAACCGCCGGCTTTTTTATGCCTGTTGTTTTCTCCTGAGCCACTTTTCCAGCTCTACCAGCCACAATATAACCGAGGCAACCAGCACGATTTGCAGCCAGCTATGCGCATCAATGGCGGCGCTGCCGAACAGGAAATGCATGGCTGGCAGGTAAGTAAAGCCCAACTGGAAGACCAGCAACACCGCCACCGCCAGCAGCGCAATCCGGTTGCCCAGCAGGCCTGCCTTGTTAAGCACCGGTGCGGTCAGAAAGCGGGTATTAAACAGATAAAACACCTCAAACATGACCAGTGTGTTCACCGTTACGGTACGGGCGGCTTCCAGGCTGTGGCCGGACTCAATATGCAATACAAAAAGGGCAAAGCTGCCCAGCATCATGACCACCGACACAAATACGATACGGCGGATAAGGTCCATCGTCAGTAAGGGCGTCTGCCTTGCCCGCGGCCTGCGTGCCATGAGGCCTGGCTCGGCAGGTTCAAAAGCCAGCGCCAGTCCCAAAGTGACCGCAGTTATCATATTAACCCAGAGGATTTGCACCGGCGTTATCGGCAGCATGACCCCCATCACAATCGCAGCAATGATAATCAACGCTTCGCCGGCACTGGTGGGCAGGATAAACAGAATCGCCTTGGTCAGGTTATCGTAAACAGTGCGTCCTTCCTCGACCGCATCCACGATGGAAGCAAAATTATCATCTGCCAGCACCATATCCGAAGCGTCGCGGGCAACTTCAGTGCCGTTGCGGCCCATGGCCGTGCCGATATCGGCACGCTTCAATGCCGGCGCATCATTGACGCCATCGCCGGTCATCGCCACCACTTCGTCATTCTCCTGCAGGGCTTTGACCAGTTTGAGTTTGTGCTCCGGCGTCGCTCTGGCAAACACGGACTTGTCTCTGACCACCTGTTGTAAGGCAGTGTCATCCAGTTCTTCAATGTCTCTGCCGCTGATGACCGCTGAGGTCATGCCCATTCTTTCTGCTATGGCGGCGGCGGTATCACTGTGGTCCCCCGTGATCATTTTGATTTCAATGCCGGCATCCTGACACAGTCTGACTGCCTGTACTGCATCCTCCCGCGGCGGGTCCATCATCGCTACCAGCCCGAGCAGCGTCAGCCCTTGCTGGACATCATCAAAATCGAGTTCGGTCTTCTGCCCCTCAAAATCGAGGCTCGCCAAAGCCAGCACGCGCTGACCTTTAGATGCCAGTTGCTTGACCTGCTGCTGCCAGTGCGCCAGATCCAGCTCATCTCCATGATGCTGATAGCGACACATTTCCAGCACCCGTTCCGGCGCACCTTTGAGATAACAGAAATGGCGGCCCTGATGATCATGATGCAGTGTGGCCATGAATTGATGCACTGACTCGAAAGGAATCACGTCCAATCTGGGCTGCGCCTCTTCTTCATAATCGCTTTCAAAACCGGCTTTGGCAGCCAGACTGAGCAGCGCACCTTCAGTGGGGTCGCCTTCACACTGCCAGCGCTCATCCTTGTCTATCAGACGGGCATCGTTACATAACAGGCCAGCTCTAATCAGCTGTTGCAGTGCTGACTCTGATTCGACCTCGACCGTTTTATCGCCCTGCCGAACATCGCCATGCGGGTCATAACCACTGCCAGTAACTTGATAATCCTGCCCGGCGGCGGTCAGCATTTCGGTGACCGTCATTTCATTGCGGGTCAGGGTGCCGGTTTTATCGGTGCAGATAACAGTGACCGATCCCAGCGTTTCCACCGCCGGCAGACTGCGGATGATGGCTTTTTTGCTCGCCATTTTCTGCACGCCGATGGCGAGGGTAATGGTCATAATGGCTGGCAAACCTTCCGGAATCGCCGCGACAGCGACACTGACCGCCGCCATGAACATGCTGCTCAAGGAAAATTGATGAACGAGGATACCCACCAGCATGGTCAGCACCGCAATCAGCACGATCATGATGCTGAGCTGTCGACTGAATAAGGCGATTTGCCTGAGCAGCGGCGTGGTAATTTCCTGTACTTCTGAAAGCAGGCTGCTGATTCGGCCCAACTCGGTATCTGCCCCGGTCGCGACCACTACGCCGCAGGCCTGACCGAAAGTGACCAGGGTGCCGGAATAAAGCATGCACTGGCGATCGGCAAGTTGTGTGGATTCAGCCATCGTCTCGGCGGTTTTATCTACCGGCATTGACTCACCGGTCAATACCGCTTCCTGCAGTTGCAGGTTTTTTGCTTTCAGCAGCCTCAAATCCGCCGGCACCTTGTCACCCGCCTGCAGAAATACAATGTCGCCAGGCACAAGCTGGTCGGCTTTTAAAGTGGTTTTACTGCTATCGCGTTTGACTACGGCATTGGCGGTGAGCATCTTACCCAGCGCAGCAATCGCATCTTCCGCCTTACCTTCCTGAACCATGCCAATCAGGGCATTAATCAACACCACCGCCGTGATGACGATGCCATCCACCCAGTGACCAAGCAGAAAAACAATGATGGCAGCAGCAATCAGCACATAGATAAGTACGTTGTTACACTGCGCCAGGAATCGCTGCCACAGGCCGCGACGAACGCCCTCAGGCAGACGGTTAGGGCCGAACCGGGACAGGCGCTCGTCAGCCTGCGCCGCCGACAGGCCCTGTTCATCAGTATCCAGACGCTGCAGGACTTCAGCCACATCCATTGCATGCCAGGCTAATTGTCTGGACGACGTTATATCGGCATGTGGGGGCTGAGGATGTGCCATCTTAATTCATGGCTTGTCCGAGTTTGATGATATCCCCCGCCTGCCACTGAGACTGGAAGGCTTTCATGCCAGGCGGGAGCAGTAGAATCACTGTTGATCCCATATTGAAACGCCCCATTTCCGCCCCCTTAGTCAGACGAATTGATTGTTCATCAGCATAACGCCATTCCTTTATCGCGTCACCGTAAGGCGGAGTGATCTGGCCGGCCCAGACGGTTTCCATACTGCCGACAAATATTGCTCCCACCAGCACCTGCACCAGCGGTCCGAACTCAGTATCAAATACCGTGACAACACGCTCATTACGAGCAAACAGTCGGGGTACAGCCCTCGCCGTGCGAGGATTGACTGAAAACAGCTTGCCCGGCACATAACGCATGCTGGTTAAGGTACCGGTCAGTGGCATATGAATACGGTGATAATCACGCGGCGAGAGGTAGATGGTGGCAAACTGACCGTCAGCGAATGCCTGCGCCAGTGATTGATCGCCAGCCAGTAATTCTTCCACCGTGTAGTCACGTCCTTTGGCCTGAATAATGCGTCCATCGGTGACCGGACCCAGTTGACTGATTGCTCCATCGACCGGTGAAACCAATACATCATCCCCTTCAGCAACAGGCCGAATACCAGCCCTGAGTGGTCGGGTAAAAAACGCATTAAAACTAGGGTAATCTTGCAGGTCCGCTGACGCCGCCTCACTGATATCTACTTTAAACCACCAGCTGATGAAGCGAATAAAAGCATTTTTGAACCAGCCCACCCGGCTCTGCGTCAGGCGATGCATCAGCACCGACAGCGTATGCTGAGGCAACAAATACTGCGGTACTGTCAGGATACGATCCAGCCAGTTACAGCGCCGTTCTTTTGTGTCGGGTCTGTCAGCCACGTCTTATCCCCTTTAACCTATAGTCCAAGCTTGTCATAATCAACGGCATTATTTCCATTCTTAACAAAAGCGGGAGTATAGCAAGCAATGATTCAGCCCCTCATCTCTATCTGCCTCGCATTGTGCCTGATGCTGTCCTTGCCGCTGAAAGCAGCCGAATCGGCTGAAGCTGCGGTTTCACCTTATTTCGCGATTGAAGATCCCTTCACCATCAACTTTCTCAAACAAAGTGATGACAAAATGCGTTATCTGCAAATCAAGGTCGCATTAAAGTCCGATGACCCCGAGATTATTCAGAGCGCACAGACCCACCTGCCAATGATTCAGGACTCACTGCGGCTGCTGTTCACGGATCAAAGCTATGCCACCATCACCTCTGTCGCCGGTCGTGAGCTTCTACAACAACAGGCACTGGAGAGAATCCGCAGCCTGCTGGCAGAAGAAACCGGTAACGACGCGCTGGAGCAGGTTTACTTCACCCGCTTCATCCTGCAATAACGGCATACTCTTTGCTAGCTGAAAATAAACCTTTAATGGATAGCGTTCATGGCTGAAAAACAAGACGATATTGAAGTCGCTGAGGAAAAAAACAGTAAAACCACCAAAATCCTGGTGATAGTGATTGCCGTTTTGCTGCTTGCGGTAATTGGGCTTGGCTTTTATATGTTCATGGGTAACGGTGAAAAGGACCCGGCTGAACAGAGCGAAGCGGTTAAACAGGCGCCGGTTTACTACAGCATTGAAGAGCCGTTTATCGTCAATTTCTCTGAACAGAGTGAAGGCCAGGTACGATATATGCAGGTGAAAATGAAAGTAATGGCACGTAGCCAGGCGGTCATTGATGCGGTTCAGACCCACCAGCCTGCTATCCAGCACGAATTGCTGATGCTGCTCTACAGTCAAAATTATGACGGCTTGCTGACCAGCGAGGGTACCCAGGCACTGCAACAGGCCTGCCTGGAAACGATTAACCGGATTCTGAAATCCGAAACATCACTGGAGAATGAGTTGGAAGCAGTGTATTTCACCAGCTTCCTCATGCAATAACCATGGCTGTCCACGACATACTCTCACAAGACGAAGTCGATGCGCTGCTGAACGGTCTGGGCGACGGCGAACTGGAAACCAGTTCGAACATCGACCCGGACACCGGCAAACCGCGTCCGTATGACTTCGGCAACGAGGAACGCATTATCCGCGGTCGCATGCCGACCCTGGAAATGATTAACGAGCGTTTCGGCCGTTATCTGCGTATCAGCCTGTTCAACATGCTGCGCCGTTCTGCAGAAATTTCCGTCGGCGGCGTGCAGGTCATGAAGTTCTCCGAGTATGTGCATACCCTGTTCGTGCCCACCAGTCTGAACCTGGTCCATCTGCATCCGCTGCGAGGTACCGGGCTGATTGTGCTGGAACCCAAACTGGTATTCACCATCCTCGATAACTATTTCGGTGGTGAAGGCCGCTTTCAGGCTCGTATCGAAGGACGCGAATTTACCGCGACCGAGTTGCGCGTCATTAACATGGTACTGAATCTGTGTTTCCGTGACCTGACTGAAGCCTGGTCACCGGTGATGGAAGTCGACTTTGAGTTCGTGAGCCATGAGGTGAATCCGCAGTTCGCCAATATTGTCAGCCCCAGTGAAGTGGTCGTTATTTCGACTTTCCATGTTGAACTCGACGGTGGCGGCGGTGATGTTCATGTCACCTTCCCCTACTCAATGCTGGAGCCGATTCGTGAGCTGCTGGATACCGGTCTGCAGAGTGACCGCTCCATGGACGATGGCCGCTGGGCCAAGGCCTTGCGTGAAGAGATCAAGATTGCCGAGGTGGAACTGTGGGCTAACCTCGCACAAAGCACCTTGAGCCTGGAACAGATTATCAAGCTCAAGCCGGGCGATATCATTCCTATTGATATGCCCAAGCATGTGGTGACTATGGTCGAAGATGTGCCGATGTTTCGTGCCAGCTATGGTGAGCACGATGAAAAAGCGGCGTTGAAAATTCAGGAAGTGATTGAACATCCCAAAGATCAGACACCGACATACCAGTTGAAGAAAGGTAAGAAAAAATGAGTGATGATACCCAACAAAAAGATCAGGCATTGGCCGATGAATGGGCAGCCGCACTGGAAGAACAGAGCGATGAGGCCGGCGGCGGTGATGACAATGATCCCTGGGCTGAGGCACTGCAGGAACAGGCCGAGAGTGAGGCCAAACAACAGCAGGCCAACCCGGCCCCGGTCGCTCAGCTGGATGACGATGGCAAGCCGCGCAAAGATGTGGATCTGGACATGGTCATGGACATACCGGTCACCATCTCAATGGAAATCGGCCGCACCCGTATCAGCATCCGTAACCTGCTGCAATTGAGCCAGGGCTCGGTGGTCGAGCTGGATCGCCTTGCCGGTGAACCGATGGATGTGCTGGTG